>JAUWLY010000121.1 GCA_030613445.1 Candidatus Stahliibacteriota bacterium
ATAACGATTGACAGCAGTGGTGCGATAACATATACGAATATTCCAGAGGGACAGATACAGTCAAGGGTTCACCTCTATATTGCGAAATTTCTCAGAGCTCGTCACATAAAAAGATCGATTGAACTTGAAATCGGTAAACGGCATTTTGTTCTATCCTGTGCAAAGATTCAAAGTTCCAATGCTGGTCTTGCTATACTCCAGGATATAACGGCGATTAGAAAACTGGAAGAAAAATCACGTGTTTCCAAGCAGACACAACTCCTTGCTGAATTGGGCGGTTCTTTGGCACATGAGATAAGGAATCCATTGTCTTCAATTAGAGGGTCACTAGAAGTAATTCGGGATTCTGAGAAGGATGCCGATGGTCTCCATTTCATAAATATGGCACTCGATGAAACAATAAGGTTGAATGAGATCGTTACTGATTTTCTTAACTTCGCCCAGTTCGTACCACTCAAGAAGAACCGTCTGCGTATCAGTGAAGTCATAAACGAAGCGTTTATTGATGCGTTGCCACGTGCAGAAGCCAAGAAGATAATGATAAAAAGAGAAGGTGATGATTTTTTCATCCTTGGTGATTTGAATAAACTGAAGGCAGGTCTGCTAAATATTCTCAGTAATGCCTGCGAAGCAACCCCTGAAGGTAAAACTGTTAAGATAAGGACATATAGCAGTAAAAGGAAAGGTGTCGTTGAAATACAGGATACAGGTAAGGGTATTTCCAAACGAGCCTTGGAGAAGATTTTCGAACCTTTCTTCACGACAAAAAAAGGTGGCATAGGCCTTGGTTTGGCGATAGCCATGAACATAATCGAGGCACACGAAGGAAGTATCAAAGTGGACAGTGAAATGCGTAGAGGGACCACTTTCAAGGTGACGCTGCCATTGGCGTAACGGCGAACACACTTTGTTGAAGACACGCTGCGCTGAAGACACGCTCTTGTATGCACAAGCTGTAGACATCTCACATTTGTTCGATACACTGAAATCTGCAGCTCAATCGGAGATTAAGGCATATTTCGTGCACGCTGCGCTGGAGACAGAAAGACACGGTGACTGGGAGAAACGGTGAAACGGAGAACAGAATTACGTAACGGAGTAATGGAGTTATTGGAACCTTTGAATCCTAACGGATTGGAAGAGATCCTTCGACTTGCTCAGGATGGAAAGGAGCGTAGGGCGTAAGGCGATTGCCAAGAACCAAGAGCCAAATCCCAAGCTCCAAATAACTTATCGAAGATCTCGAATGCAGGTGAGAGAATTACTTAATAACTGCTTTACTCAAGGGTGTAGGGCGTAAGGAGCAATGATGCTAAAGCATGGAAGTGATACTTCGTATGGAAATGATCCCTCGACTTGCTCGGGATGGAATGGATTCTTCGAATGGAATGGTTCAACGGTTCCAGCGCAGCTCCCTGTAGTTGTCTGATTTATCAGACAATGCCCGATGAATCGGGCGACTACAAGGGCATGGGAGTCACGGTGAATGATGAAGATGCGGAATATTAAGATGATTATTGAATACGACGGTACTGATTTCTGCGGGTGGCAGTACCAACTTAATGAACGGACTGTTCAGGGTGAGGTTGAACACGCTCTAAAGCAACTGACCAGCGAAAACATCAGGGTGATCGGAGCTGGGAGAACTGATCAGGGGGTCCACGCGCTTGGTCAGGTCGCCAATTTCCATACATCATCAGCTCTTGGAATAAACGAAATCCATAAAGCATTGAACTCGTTAACTGGTGACGATATATATATTAAGCAGATATCTGAGCTGAACAATGATTTTCACAGTCGGTATTCGGCAAAATATAAAGTCTATCAGTATAACATAGTCTTTCGGCCATCGCCATTCAAACTGCGCCACAATTGGTATGTGAAGTATAAACTCGATTTGTCGAGGATGGAGATAGCAAAGGGATATTTGGTTGGCAAACACGATTTTAGATATTTTTCTGCGGAAAGTGACAAGGACAATACGTTCTGTATGGTCCACAGCATTAGCTTGACAGAGAAGAATTCGCGCATTATAATACAAATTAAAGGTGATCGATTCTTGAGAAGGATGGTGCGCGGGATTGTTGGTTTTTTACATGATGCCGGTCGTGGTCATTACAAACCAGAACAGGCGCAAGATGTCTTGAACGGTAAGATAAGAGACCTTTTTTTCGCACCTGCACGAGGATTATTTCTTGTGGAGGTCAAATACTGATTCCACGGGGGTTTGATAATAGAAAGAAAGGATAGAACATGACGTTAACAAGGAAGAATATTTTATACGTGCTGCTTGGTATTGTGACCACGATTTTCGTAATAACTCTATACAGTAATGTATGGCCGCAGTCTTACCGTAACTCGCAAGACGGCAAAATGGTTCTAAACAGTAATGTTTCGATACAGAGAACAAACGCCATTGTTCTGGCGGCCAATAAAGTCACGGATGCAGTAGTGTCCATATCAGTGATTCAGACAAAAATTGTGGCAACGTCTCCTTTTTTCTCACCTTATGCAGATGATTTTTTCAAAGATTTTTTCAAAGATTTTTTTCCTGAACGATACCATAAACAACAGGTCAAGAGCCTTGGTACAGGTGTTATTATATCGCAAGATGGTTATATTTTGACTAATGAACACGTGATATCCAAGGCGACCAAAATTAAAGTAACTCTGCCTGATGCTCGACAATATGAGGGTGTGGTTGTAGTCGTAGACCGTACCATGGACCTGGCACTAATGAAGGTCGAGGCAAATGATCTACCGTATGTCGAGTTTGGGGATTCTGACGATTTACTGATCGGCGAATGGGTGATCGCCTTTGGCAACCCATTTGGATTCCTGCTTGAAGATACGAGTCCTACAGTTACGGTTGGCGTTGTCTCGGCTCTGAATAGATCAATAAAATCAAGCCATGATGAAAGGGTCTATAAGAACATGATACAGACGGATGCGGCGATAAATCCTGGTAATTCAGGTGGCCCTTTAGTCAATGTTCTTGGTCAGGTAATTGGAATAAATAACTTTATTTTTACATCAAGCGGTGGGTCAGTAGGAATTGGATTTGCCCGCCCCATCAATTTTGCAAAGAAATTCATCGCTGAAGCGAAAAAGTACAGTAAGGTTCGTCAGCCTTGGGTTGGTTTATGGTTGCAGGATATCACTCAAGAGCTCGTTGAAAACCTTGGGATTCCAAGAATCGGTGTGATAGTAACTAATGTTGATCCCAAGAGCCCTTCTGAAGAAGTCGGTCTAAAGGTCGGCGATAGAATCGTTGAAATCAATGGTGTTCTAATAAAGCGCGTATCAGATTGGGATAGGTTCATCGCCAATGTCTTTGTGGATGATGAACTTGAAATCACTGCCTTGAGGGATGAGAGCAGGATCAAGGTCAAGCTTCTAGTTACCGAGCATAGGTATTCTGGGACGATAAGCAGGTTCGGATTATATGTCGAGGACATAAGCTCGCAGCTTGCCAAGAAATATAATTTAGGATACAAAGACGGTGTTGTTGTGCTGGAGGTTGAAGCCAAAGGCATTGGAGAACGATTGGGTATTAGAGCGGGTGATGTTATTCTAAAAATCGATGACAAACGTATACTGAATAAGATGGATTTTAATGAAGCAATGAAAAAAGACCGCCTCCTTTATTTTATTCTGGATCGAGGGGGTTTGATAATACAGTTGTATCTAGGCTCGTGAGCCAGGGGAAAATAATATGATAAAACGTTATCAGACTAAAGAGATGGCAAAAATCTTCAATGATGAATACAAATTAGAGAAATGGCTTTTTGTGGAACGAATTGTTGCTGAGGTCGAAGAAAAGTCAGGCGTGATTCCCTATGGGCTAAGTAACAAATTGACTAAGATAAAAGTGAAGCCGGCACGGGTTCGAGCCATAGAAAAAGTCACTAATCACGATGTTATCGCTTTTCTGGAAGCGGCAAGGGAAAAACTAGGTAAAAAAGCAGGTAAATGGTTGCACTTTGGACTTACCTCGTATGATTTGGTCGACACCGCCTTTGTGTTGATGCTCCTTGAAGCGATCGATGTCTTGCTGGGTGATGTGAAGAAGCTCCTGAGCGTGTTGAGAAGGCTTTCCTTGAAATATAAAGGCACGCCGCAGATGGGCAGAACCCACGGCGTTTTTGCTCAACCTATTACATTCGGTTATAAAGTTGCTTCCTGGCATGAAGAAATCAAACGGGCATATCAGCGCCTTGTTCTTGCCAGAAAAGAAATGTCCTTTGGTAAGTTGTCTGGTGCAGTTGGTACCTATACAATGTTGTCACCAGCACTCGAGAAGAGAGTAATGAAGAAGCTGGGATTGAAACCAGAACCCGTATCAACCCAAGTTCTGCCAAGGGATCGTTTTGCTTTGCTACTTGCCGTTATTGCTTTGTATGGATGTGGACTGGAGAGGATTTCTACTGAGATCAGAAACCTCTCTCGGACTGAAATAGGTGAGGTACTTGAACCGTTTACCCGCGGGCAAAAGGGTTCTTCGGCCATGCCGCACAAGAAAAATCCGATTATCTGTGAGCGCATAAGTGGTTTGACCCGCGTTTTACGGAGTTATTTAATCCCTGCGTACGAGAATGTAACGCTCTGGCATGAACGGGATATTACTAATTCATCAGTCGAACGGGTCATTTTTCCGGATACATTTCACTTGGCACATTATCTTACTTTGAAGACACTCTGGGTGCTTGAGAATCTGAATGTGTATCCAAAGCGTATGATGGAGAATATTAAAGCAAGCTACGGTGTTTATGCTTCCCAGAATTTAATGAACAAGCTTGTACAAAAAGGTATGAACAGGGGAGAGGCTTATAAAACCGTGCAGCGTTTGTCTTTTAAGACTATTGCGGCAAGACAAGACCTGAAAGAGACCGTGCTTAAAGACAAGAAAGTGCGTCGATACCTTAATGGAGAAGAGATCAAAAAGATTTTTGACCTGAAGTGGTTTTTGAGGAATATAGTTGACTTCAGATAAGAAATAAATATAATTGCAGATGGATTTATTTAAAAAATGTCAGACCGCTGTTGAACAAGTAAGAAAAGCACAGGAATTTGGGATTTATCCGTACTTCACACCGATTGAATCTGCCCAAGATCACCATGTCAAAATTGACGGTAGAGAATTTATAATGCTCGGGTCTAATGGATACCTTGGTCTGGCTGCTGATCCACGCATGAAAGAAGCCGCGATCAAAGCTGTAGAGAAGTACGGCTCCACGTGTTCTGGCTCAAGGTTTCTCAATGGAACACTCGATATCCACGTCAAACTTGAAGAAGACCTGGCTGAGTTCTACCAGAAAGAAGGGGCAATCGTCTTCTCGACCGGTTTTCAAGCGAATCTGGGTATTATTTCATCGCTCGGTGCTAAAGACGACATCTTGATCATAGATCGTCAAGACCATGCTTCGATCATTGATGGCTGCCGTTTATCATTTGCGGATGTTAAGAAGTATCGCCATAATGATATGGAAGATCTGGAACGATTATTGAAGATGCTCCCTGAAGACCGTGGTAGATTGATCATCGTTGATGGTGTATTTAGCATGGAAGGTGATCTGGCTAACCTTCCTGAAATCGTCCGTTTGAAAGAGAAATATCACGCCCGGCTGCTCGTTGACGATGCACACGGAGTCGGCGTTCATGGCGAGAAAGGTCAGGGGACATGTGAACATTTCGGTGTGCTCGATAAAGTTGATCTCATGATGGGTACATTTAGCAAAGCATTTGCATCACTGGGTGGTTTTGTTGTCGGTGACAAAGATATCATTACCCATATCAAGCATCGCGCGCGGTCACTCATATTTTCGGCATCGATGATTCCAGCCGCAGTAGCTAGCGCCCAGAAGGCTTTGGATATCATTAAAAGCGAGCCTGAACGCCGCAAAAGACTATGGGTAATAACCGAGCGTATGTTAAAGGGTTTCAGAGATATCGGACTAGATACTGGTGATAGTGAGACGCCGGTTATCCCGATTATTACTGGTGAGGACGATCATTGCTTTGCCTTTTGGAAAGAACTGATTGCAAGCGGTATTTTCTCAAACCCGGTTATTTCCCCGGCGACACCACCTGGGCGTGCTTTGATCCGGACCAGCTATATGTCTACACATACGGATGAAGACATTGAGATAGTTTTAGAGGCATTTGCACGTTGCGCTAAGAAATTTGGTACAAAGAAACAGTGATTACAGTAATCCCCGTAAAAACTGAAAAAGAACTGAAGGATTTCATAAACCTTCCTTTTAAACTATATAAGAATAATCGCTATTGGATACCTCCACTCAAACGGGACGTGCGTAACATTTTTGATAAGATGAAGAATCCGTTCTGGAGACATGCTGAAAAGGAATTGTTCTTGGTCTACCGCAATAAGCAGTTGTCTGGGAGGATATGCGCGATCATTGATTACAACTTTATGGAATTCTGGGATGAAAAGACCGCGTATTTCGGGTTCTTTGAGTGTGATAAGGATGAGGATGCTGCCACAGCTCTTTTTGAACAGGTGAGGGAATACCTTAGTGATAAGGATATTACCAAGTATATCGGTCCGATGAACCCATCAACGAATGATGAGTGCGCAGTTCTAATTGAGGGGTTTTATACAAAGCCTTTCATAATGATGCCTTACAATTTTGAGTATTACGATGAATTATTGAAAAAATGCGGGCTTATGAAAGCCAAAGATCTCTATGCTTATTATTTTGATATGAAGGATGCACCATTTGAATATCTCGAGAGAATCTGCTCCATTGTACGTAGACGGGTGCATGATATAAAGGTAAGATCGCTTAATCTCCATGATTTCAAGAATGAGATTAAGAAAATACAAGCGGTCTATAATGATGCATGGAGCCGCAATTGGGGATTTGTACCGATGACTGATGAGGAGATAAGCGCGTTTGCAGAGAATGTGAAATCATTAATTATACCGGAGTTGATTCCGATCATAGAAATAGATGAAGTTCCAGTAGCAATCGCATTTGCGCTGCCAAATTACAATACGGTTCTGGAAAAACTGAATGGACGATTAGGGCCTATTGAGATGCTGAAATTCATGTACTACAAGAAAAAGATAAAGGCTGCACGTTTGATGATCATGGGTGTACGTAAGCAATATAGGAAAATGGGGTTAGAGTCGCTACTTTTTCTTGAGTCTTTTAGAGCCGCTCAAGAACTCGGCTACACTGCAGGTGAGTTGTCATGGGTGCTTGAGGATAACCACCCTACGAATAATACGACTACAAAGTTGGGTGGTGAGCTCTATAAAAAATACCGTATATATGAGGGGATAGTATAAGGTCTATGGGTTAGGATGTTTGAACAAGATTCTCGCTTCTAAACCCTAACCCAATTTCTATTTGTTAAAGGAGCTAAAACATGGCAAAATATAAGATTGCTTGGTTACCTGGTGATGGTATAGGCAAAGATGTTCTTGATGCGACAAAGATCGTTCTTGATAAGATTGGTCTTGATGCCCAATACATACATGGTGACGTAGGTTGGGAGTTCTGGTGCAAAGAAGGCGAGCCGCTACCAAAGCGGACTATTGATCTGATGAGGAATACCGATTGTGCAATGTTCGGTGCAATTACTTCCAAACCAAGAACTATCGCCGATACTGAGTTGGACCCGAGTTTAAAAGATAAAGGTCTGGTTTACCGAAGTCCGATCGTGCGGATGCGTCAGCTATTTGACTTATACATATGCAAACGCCCATGTAAGGCATATGCAGGCAATTCACTGAATTTTAAAGAGGGTATTGATTTCGTCATTTTCAGGGAGAATACCGAAGACCTGTACTCGGGTATTGAGTTTAATAAGGTACCTGCAGAAATGTTGTTGATCAAGGGCATGGAAAAGATCCCCAAAGATGCAGCTATTTCCGTGAAGGTCAATACGCCCGGAGGATGCGAGAGGATTGTCCGAGCAGCCTTTGATTTTGCACAAAAGCATGGAAGGAAAAAGGTAACGT
>JAUWLY010000363.1 GCA_030613445.1 Candidatus Stahliibacteriota bacterium
CTTTTATAGGTCGCCGTAACCAGGAGAACGGTTTCCCCGTACGACACCATACAACTACCCGCCGCCTGTTTTGCGACGTGACCAGTTTCAATGCGTAGTTTTTTGTCACCCAGGGTTAATTCTGCAGAATACAATCTAACCTCTTAAATGAAGGTCTCCAATAATTTTTAAATACCTGGTTCTATCTTTTCTCATTAAATAATTTAGATGGCGACGACGATCGTTCACCATTTTAATAAGCCCTTGTCTGGAATGTTTGTCCTTGGGAAATTCCTTAAGGTGCTCGGTCAGGATTTTGATCCGTTCAGTTAGAATTGCAATCTGGACCTCAGGTGAGCCCGTATCTTTCGGATGTCTTTTGAAAGTCCCTATGATACCCTGTTTGCCTTCTTTATTTAGAGCCATTCTCAATACTCCTTTCTCATTAAGGTAATTATCCACATATTTTCAAAAAAGTCAAGGGGGCTGTTTTATTTCAGGCATTTATCAGTAATCTCCTCTTGACCCAAGGGGTTTGCACAGTATAATCCAATGTGTCTACTGAGAAGCTTGCCTATACATTGACTATCATCTACAGCATAGTCATCGGAATTTTTCTACTAAGACTGGCACTTGGGCCTCAGACTATTACTATCTACGCCTCTTTGATCTGGGTCTTGTTCTACCCGGTAATTCTGCTGAGATACTTGAACACGACAATCGTCTTCATTATACTCTACCTGGTTTTTTGGTCTTACATAATAATCAAAAATATCTTTGTATACAAGTACGCAGCGCTCAGTACCTGTCTTTGGACCGCGGTCTGGATCGTATTAGTGGCAGCACCTTTTATCCCTTTTGGGATTCAGTATTTCTCATTATTGAGATATAGCATATATGTTTACTCAAATGCTGCACGTATCATGCCTTTTATCGGTTTGCTTGCAGTCCTGGTTATGGCTAATTACTTGTACTTCAGACAAAGGCTGTCAACTTCAATACTTTGGGCAATGTGTTTATCTATGGCGATAATCCTTATGATTACTCTGTCTGATTTGCTGCCCGCGTTGACAAACCGGCCTTTTTTCTATGTTCTTCAATACCGCGTGTCATTCATTAACGCGGTCATAATAAGAGTGCCAATAATCGCTCAGTTATTACTCATTGGCAGCTCTTGTTTCGTGCTTGTCTCTCTCGACAAGAATTTTATCGCAGAAACGAGAAGGAAGGGGATGGCGTTCAGACTTGTCTTGCCATCTATTGTCACAAGCATGCTGATGGTTTTCATTGCGTTCCTTCAAAATGACTACAGCCGATACCGTAACTTTGATTATAGTAAAGGTCTGACCACAATATTCCTGACTAGCTATGAGGATCAAGAGATCATTTGGTTTGATAGACGACAGGTCAGACTATGGGCAGGTGATTTCAAGTGGCTTTATCCCTTTGGCAAATATGATCTGGCTGATACATTGCAACAGCATGCTAAGGAATTGGGCAGTATGACAATCATCGAAGGTATGCACTTATATAAGCTTCAGCGGATATTGAAACTCTTGGCGTATTGCCCACGCGATACGGTTGTTTATAATGCACTATGCCATATCATTGAGCAACGAGTGTATCGAGTCCCGGCCTATTTGGCACCTTTGCTTGCCGGGGTCAGAGAGCGCTTCACCGAAGAAAATAAGGAAATCATGGTCAAGGGATGGGTGACATTTAATGGTGTACCGTGGAGAAATATTGTCTTCTGTATTAACCGATGGTTTGAAGACAAATCAAAGATTTTACATTTTGATAGGGTCTGGAAAGACACGACTGATGTAAACGGTCGTTTTGAGTTCAGCTGTTTTGGCGGTGACGATCTGTCAACCCTCTATTTTCAAATCTATTTCATGGTTCCAGCATTGAATAGGAGTAATGGATTTGACTACATAAAAATATTAAATATCCCACATGAAATCAGAACACCTGGTACGTATGTTCTTGATACCATCAAGATCGAGTTGGAGCCGTCTGTAATTGCTCAAGATTTACGTGAGATCATCATCGATCCGAGCGTCCCCTTAGATTCATTTGAGTTATCACTCCCTGATATGGGTTATGGTAAATCTGTTGCTATTAATGGTATAGTGTCGAAGTATGGTAGGTTGGTCGCAAGGGATATCGCAGTACAGTATTTAGTTGATGGAGCTAAGGACTACAGGTTTGAACAGGGCCTCAAGGCAAAGATCAGAACCTGGCGGTTTTTCGGCTCGGGTGATGAGCAGACAATAAAAATATACATAAACCCTCAGCGACCTCCCCTTTTATAGGATCACGCATTCGGATTTTCTTCGGTTCAGATCAGGTGCCAGGGGTCAGGATTTTTATCAGATAATCGTATTCAATATTGACCAATGACCCGATT
>JAUWLY010000016.1 GCA_030613445.1 Candidatus Stahliibacteriota bacterium
TAAAAATACAGTTCCAGCTTCACCCTCTTCTAATAACCCTGTTTTGTCGCTTACCGCACCAGTAAATGCACCTTTTTTATGACCAAAGAGCTCTGATTCCAAAAGAGTTTCAGGGATTGTTCCGCAGTTTATTGTAAGGAATCGCTTATCCTGTCGTTTACTCTTTAAATGAATAAGACGGGCAAGCATGCCTTTGCCCGTACCAGTCTCGCCGAGTATGACTACTGGCGAATTAATCTGGCTAACACTCTCGATTAGTTCATAGACCTTTTGCATAGGACCAGATTTACCGATAATATAACCCGCACCGATCTCCTGGATCATCTTGGTCTTTAATAGAATGTTCTCTTCAGTCAGAGCGCGGAATGCCAGTGATTTTTCGATTACTGATGCGAGGATTTTAGCAATGGTAATCAAGAAGTCTTTGTCCTGAGGACCAAATATGCCGCTGAAAAGTCTTGAATCGAGGTATATTGCTCCGATAACCTTATCAGATACAGATAAAGGGATGCATAGTAAAGAATGAATCTGATTGAGTATTACACTTTTCTTGATATTGAATTGTGGATCAGATATGGCGTCTTCAGTGAAGACAATTTTATTCTGTGACATCTTTTTGATCGCGGTCTTTGATAATTCCCCAGCATCTTTGATCGTAGTGCGGTCAATATTCCGTCCCGCAACAAATTCCATTTCATCAGAAGTATTGATAAAAAGGGCACCGCGTTCAGCATTGGTTGCCTGAAGTATCAAATCGAGTGTGTTTTGGATAAAGCTCTTGTCTCCAAGGTGGGTACTGATAAGTTCGGCGAGTTCTGAGAAAGCCTTGAGATATTCTGTAGATATCACTCTTCGGGAGTAGTCCTTAACAACAATCGGAAAGAGTCTTTCCTGAATTTTTTTGACCCGATTGAGTTCCAGATTAGCACCAAGCGAGGCAAAGATTTCTCGTACCTTATTCAACTCATCGGCAATGTCCTTTATCTGTTTTGTTGTTAAACCTCTGTCGATTTTTGATTCAATCTCCAGTTTCTTAAGATAAGCATAGTCATAAATGCAGCCCATTTGTTTTAATCTTTTTGTTTGTTTTTTTATATCAAGATTCTTTGTTTTCTTGAGATTGAATTGATTTATTTTTGCAAAGGCACTCGCCACAGCATATTCCCTGCTCAGGGGATTTGTTAATTCAATTACTTTTTTTGAGTCATTTATGGATTTCTTGAAGTTTCTGTTTTCATAATGAAATTGTGATATCCTTAAAAAGAATTCAATCTTTACACCAATATCCATCTCATCTGTTTCTTTCGTACTAAGTGCTTTAAGAAGTATTTTGTCAGCATGCTCTTTCTTTCCTAAAATGAGATTGATCAATGCCAAGCCAATGTGATACAATGGGTATTGGGTTTTCATTGTTAACTTCTCGAGCTGTGACTTTGCTTTATCTATTTCACCTTTTCTGTAATATATCATAGATAGTTCATATCTAGAGAGTTTATCACCAGGTTCAATTTTGAGCATTTTTTCATGAAATTCAATTGCTTCATCAAATCTCCCGGAGTCGTTGCTGATGCTGCCAAGGTTTGACAAAGACACATATTGCGTGGTTCGATTATCAGTCTGTTGTGCCTGGATTAACACATCTTTGAATGATTTCGTTGCCATCGATAGATTTCCGTTTTCTAATTGAAATAATGCCTGATTGCTCAATGCATTCAACAAGGCGTTGATTAATTTCATTTCGCTAAAACAATCAACTGCCTTTCCTGTATACTTCTGTGCTTGTTCCAGATCATTTTTTTGCTGGTATAAAGAACCCAGAAGGTTTGCTGCATATGCATAGCTTGCTAACAACTTGTGTTTCTGTGCGAACTCCAAATACTGCTTCGCTTTTTCAATACTTTTGTCAACATCCCCTTTAAACCATTGATAAACTGCTTGATAATAGAGAGTATCATCCATCATCTCATTAGCATTTATTTTTTCTGATAGCAAAGAGGATTTATTTAAAATATTTTTTGCTTCGTTGAATTTATGTAACGACATTAAAGAATATGCCAAACGATTTGCTGCTGCTATGTAATCCGAGGTTTCTTTCTCTTTCATTAGATTCATCGCTTTTCTTAGATTCTTGATCGCCTCTGAATGTTTGCCCATTCCAGAATAAACCTTGCCCAATCCTGAGTAGATTTCTGACCACAACCTTTTATCGCCGAGTTTTAAAGCTTTATTATAATGCTGTAGTGCCGTTTCATTATCGCCTGTTTTTTGGCTTATCTCAGCAATTTTTATCAAAATCTCTGGATATTTTGGTGGATGAGTAAGTTGTGCGTATTCTGCCATCTTCTCATAGAATTTCACAGCCGAGGTATAATCGTATATCGATTCTGCATTTAGTGCAGATTTTTCATAGTATTTGTATGCGTTTTCTGTGTCGTTTACCTTATCACTCAGTTCAGCAAGCACTGGGATATAATCCTCATGTTCGGACAAGGTGGGTTCCATGGTCTTAATGAGCATGTTACAGAGTTGTAGCTCTTCATTACATTCAATGAACCGAGCAATTATCAAAACAAATATTCGATTTGCAATAATTACAACCCTTCTGTTACTTATGATATTTTCTTTTAATAAACCCAGATTCTTAAGGCGTTCAATAGCGATGTCACTTTTTGTATGCAGGACTGAGCTAATAATGCCGGGCTCTAATGCATGTTGGGTAAGGGCTAAGATTTTCAGTATGGTCAATTCCGCTTTTTCAAGGTTTTTCAATTGTTCTTCTAATAGATCTTCAATTTTTGAAGGCAGCTTAATTTTATCAAGGACATCCATCTGGATAAACCATTTATTGCTTTCATAATAGATAACTCTATTCTCATAGAGATTTTTTAATATTTCCACGATGAACAACGGTGTGCCGCCACTCTGTTTATGGAGCCATTTAGTGAATCTTCTGTCCTTAGGAACCGTCGATTTCCTTTCAATCGGCTCGAGCTTAAAAAAGGTCTTTTCAAGCAATTCTTGCATTTGATCAAGGGCCAAAGGCTTTAATTTGATGGTTTCAAAACCCAGGTTCTTGATTTTCTCATTAGTTTTTGAAGCGCCGATTATTAATATGTTTGAACCGTGAACACCGTAACCAATATAACGGAATAACCCGAGTTCATAATCAGACAAGCAGTCAAGATTATCGACAATAACCACGGTCTTTTTTTGCCTTGCAAAGGCAATGAGCGACTCATTTAGCTCTTCAAATATCTGAAACTTGTCTTCCTTATCGGAGAAAACAATTTCCTTACTGCCGATAAAACCTTGAAGACTTTTATGAAAATCAAATAGCCCTTGAGCAGCATGAAACAATACAGAAAAATCCTTGCTCAAATACTTGAACTTCATCTCCTGTAATAACCTTGTCTTGCCCGTACCAGTATCTCCATTAATAACAATTGCTTTACCGGCTGCAGCCAGTAATTCATCAATGATTTCCGGCATCTCGATAAATCCAGTATTCGGCAATCTAACCTCATATAAAGGTATCTCGATCTTGGTCGACCTCAGATATTTACAGAGTATTTGATAGAGCTCTGGGATTGTTGGTCTTATTGTTGGTTCTTTGGAGACGAGACGGGCAAGCATATTATTTATCTCCACAGGCACTTGTTTTATCGGCACAAAAGGATCTTTTAGTTTTTTGCCGGCTAAGGTTTCATAGATGATTACACCCAGAGAATAGATATCACTCCGTTGATCAATGCCGATTCCCTTAATGACTTCAGGCGCCATATAACCGATTGTGCCAACCGGTCCTAAGTCCTGGGGTTTTATGTCAGCTTGTGCAAGGTGCGCCTGGGCAAAGCCAAAATCAATAAGCACTGATTTTTTCTCTTTTTTATCATAGAGAATATGCTCTGGTTTTAGATCAGTGTGAATGAATCCCTTATTGTGGAATGCACCCAAGCCATTAATAACCTGAATTACTGCGGCAATGGAATCATCTGAGAAATCATTGAAACATTCATTTATGGGTTTTCCTGAGACATATTCAAGAGTAAAATATGCCCTGCCATTATCAGTTATGTCATAATCATAGACCGGCACAATATTTGGGTGCTTGAATTGAGAGAGAATCTGGTATTCCCGCTCAATTAGTTCATTATGCTCATGGGTTTTCTTGCGGGCGATTTTAAGAACCAGATTTTTCCTGGTGCCTAATGTGACTTTGTAAATGGTTGCATAATTACTTTCTCCAAGCTTCGCGACAACACGATACTTGTGGATACGTTTTCCCCTTGAAAGCATATGAGAAGTCTATGTAAGTTTTCAATTTTGTCAACCCCGTTAGAGACGGAGTCTCTCTAACGGGGTCAACCCCAATTGGAGAGTATCGGGGAAACGGGGATGGGGTATTGGAGTAAGGGAGTAACGGCGTATCGGCGAAACACCTACAAGATATTAAAACTAAGCACCACCTATTTTCTCTTCGAGCGAGCAAAGCGAGTCGAGAAGTACCTCAATGTGTGTTCTCGACAAGCTCGAACAGTAAAAATAGTAACTAATAACTTAGTTACTTAGTGACTTATCGAAGATATCGAGGGTAGCGAGATGAATGTAAATGAGAGAGTTACCCAATAACCGCTTTTCCTAATGAATCAGAACATGAGCATATTTGGAATCCAGTCTCTAACGGGGTAGAGCCTGCTCTCGCGAAGCGGAATCTGCCCCGTAGGATGTTAATCGTACGGGGTCATTCCCCGGCCTGACTGGGGAATCCAGTTCTTTTACTATCATCAAGCATCTAGTATCTTACATCTGCCGTTATGGGGTGAGGATGAAATTGAAAGTAAGATACCCTGTTTTGGACAATTAATAATAACTTGTTGATTTTTCCGTAGAAATAGCTATAATACAGTATGAATATCTGTGTTGTTGGTGCCGGTATGCAAGGTAGTGTAGTAGCTCAAGATTTGGTGAAATCGGGACACGCGGTTACAGTACTGGATAACAATATAAATCTCCTCCGGAAATTGAAGAAAACCACTCCGCTTACTGCTCGGGAATTCAATGTAACGAACAAGGTAAAGTTCATCAGGTTGATTAAACCCTTTGATATTGTTGTTGGCGCTTTGCCTGCGGCAATGGGGTTCTACACCATGGATTGTGCGATAAGAGCTGGTGTTGACCTTGTTGATTTGTCTTATTCTCCAGAGGACCCTTTTTTATTACATGAGCGAGCCGAATTGGAAAACATCAGGATTGTCCCGGATGCTGGTTTTGCTCCAGGTTTAAGCAATATCCTTATTGGTGAATCTTACCAGGAATTCAAGGGGATCGATAGCCTCAGGATTTCGGTGGGTGGCATACCCCAGAAGCCAGAACCTCCATTTAATTACCACGTGACCTGGTCGCTTGCCGATGTCATCGAGGAATATACCAGACCATCAGAGATTGTGAAAAACAGCGAGCTGATTACGGTACAGGCATTGACCGGAGTTGAGGAGTTCTCTATGTCTAAAATAGGTCAGCTTGAGTGTTTTTACACCAATGGTCTGCGTACCCTCTTGAAGACATTGAAGCATGTAAAAAACATGGAAGAGAAGACGATAAGATACCCAGGGCACGCGCAGTTGTTTAAAACGCTTATAGACTGCGGTTTTTTCTCAGAACAATCGGTTCGCTACAGAAAAAGATTGGTCAGCATAAGAGAGGTAAACATCGAGTACCTCAGAAATATTCTAATGGGTGGTGACAAAGAGGATCTATCAATACTAATAATCGAAATCAAAAAGGGTAGTAAGAAGAGGAAAATCACTTGTGTTGATTATTACGATAAGAAAAAGGACATTACTTCAATGGCGCGGATGACCGCATATACTGGTTCTGTTATTGCACAGTGCATAAAGAATTATGAGCATTTTGGGATTATTCCACCCGAGTATTTAGGCATGGACAAGAAACTGTGTAGGTATATAAAAACTGAGTTGAAGAAACGTAATATTATCATTAAAAAAAGTTGAAGCCACCAAGAGAGTAGTTGAAAGAAATTTGTATGAATCACTCATTAAAGATATGCGTTATAACGCTATGTGTATTGGCATTGTCCCTCGGTTATGCCAATCCGCTTTCACGTGCGTCACGTGCGGACAATGAGGATTACCATACGCCAGTCGAGAAAATTACGGACAACAGTCCGACACCATACTATCCACCACTACGCCAGGGCGGCGTGCTGTTTGTTGAAGACCTTAATGATAGTGGGTTTGGCACAGGGGTAGTGCCTGATCCAGTCTGGGATGGGCTCCTTAATAGTATTCTCGGGCCTGGTAATTATGGATGGTATGGTCCAACAACCGCTCCAGAGGAAGATGGTCCACCTCTCGACACAATGCTCAATTATGAACTGGTAATCTGGAATACTTATGATTACTGGTGGACTGTCACAGCAGCCTTGACAGTTAATGACCAGACTAACCTGGGTTCTTATATGGATAATGGCGGTAAGGTCTGGCTCATTGGTCAGGATGTACTTTGGACTGGTGTGGATACGCTCTGGTTGGAAATTTATTTCCACCTGGCTACAGCAATCCAGGATTATTACTTTCAGTGTCCTCAAGTGAACGTACAGGGGCTTGCTGAAATCGCTGGCTCTGCCTGCTTTAATGTTCCTGATTACAGCTCAAATCTCTTTATGCAGGATGAACTTGTACCTGATGCCTCGGCACATGGTGTTTTAGAGGATACGGATTCCAGTAAGGTCGTAGGAATTTTCTATCCTGGGGTTGGTGACTGGTTAACGGCATTTTGGGCACTGGATCTCAGAACCTGCACACCACCGAATCAGCAGGAATCAATGGTTTATGGTATGCTCGATGCTTTTGGTGTTTTGGGTATTCAAGAAAAACCAGGACAAGATCCAACACGCATGTTACATCTCAGTATAGCACCGGATCCTGTTGTGAGATCTGCTTCGATCAGCTATATCATACCGATCCCTGGTGATGTTAAGATGCAGATTTATAATAGAGCTGGGCAGCTCATCAATACTCTGGTTAATGATTACAAGCAAGCTGGTTCATATGCGGTTACGTGGAGTGGTCGTGATACAAGGGGTATTAATATGCCCAATGGCGTCTATTTTGTGCGTTTGACCTGTGGCAGTTTAGCGTGCTCAAGAAATATCGTTTTTGTAAAATAGATGCTATAGCAATATTGAAAGCGGGACCTTTTTGGTCCCGCTTTTTTTGTGATAACTTCTCGACTTCCTCCACACGACTTAGCGGACAAGCGCTCTGCCTCTCGATAAACTCGGGACAGGCTCGCTCGAAGAATAAGACGACTTTCTAATTGCAGATTGTAGATTTCAGATCTAAGAATTTTTTTATGATGACTTCTCGATGCGTCTCCCTTCTGTGGGACTTACTCGAAGAGTAAAGAGTTACTGTTCCTCTCACCTTGTTCGAGACAGGCGAGCCTGTCTCGAACTCAATTGTAGTGTCCCGATTCATCGGGTATTTTGATGCAGTGCCTGATAAATCAGGCGACTACACTGATTATAGCAAGAATCCTTTTGTAGTTGTCCAATTCATTGGACCACTTGATAAATCAGGCGACTACAGATCAACATATTGTGGGGATCAGATCACAAGTATGGTCGAACCTGACACTTTTGAATTCTTTATATTTAACAAAGCCTGATTAATATCAGACAATGGGTATTTATTGACTTGAGTTCTTATTTTGAACTCACCAGCAACCTTGAGAAAAGAACGGACATTATCCCTCGAAGTATTGGCAATAGAACAAAGGCATTTCTCCGGCCAGATAAGAGAGTAGTCAAAACCTGGCAAAGGGGTTGTGTAAATACCGGCTGATACAATACGCCCACCTTTTTCTATTTTCTCAAGGGAACGTACTAATAATTCACCACTTGGCGCAAAGACAATGCCAGCATCAAGTGGAGCCTCCATATGATCGTCAATCTTTCCGACCCATGTAGCCCCGAGTTGTCTAGCCAAGTCCAGTTCCTTTTGCGTTCTTGAAACAACATAGACTTCAAGACCGAGGTGGATTGCAACTTGTATTATAATATGTGCTGAAGAGCCAAAACCGAATAAGCCGAGTTTACCATGGTTCTTTAGACCGGTTGCCTGAAATGCCTGGTACCCAATGACTCCGCCGCAGAGCAGGGGCGCGGCTTCGAGGTCTGAGTAGTTGTCTGGTAACTTATAGGCAAAATCTCCTGATATCACCATAAATTCGGCAAAACCACCGTTTGCATCATAACCAGTAAACATCGCATTGTCACATAGATTCTCTCGACCCGATTTGCAGAATTTGCACTTGCCGCATGTTTTAAAAAGCCAGGGTACGCCGACGCATTCACCAATGTCCCACTGTGTAACCTTACTTCCGATTTTGTCCACAGTACCGACGATCTGGTGGCCGAGGATAAGCGGCAATTTGTGTGCTGGAAGTTCACCTTCAATAATATGAAGATCAGTCCGACAAGCGCCGCAAATATTGACTTTGATTCGTATATCATCTTGACCAGGTTCAGGTATTGGAACTTCAACGATCTTCAAAGGGTGTTTTTCTAAGGGTTGTTGTTTTTCAAGAATAATTGCCTTCATGGGAAATTATATTCGTCAACAGAAACAAGTCAACCAGTACAGAAGAACCCCAAATCCCAAGCTCCAAGAACCAAGCTACAAGAGTGTAAGGCGTAGAGAGTACGGCGTAAAGCGCCAATATCTTAATTACTTAGTAGTTGCCCGATTCATCGGGCAGTCTGATAAATCAGACGACTACGGTATTTGCTTTTTTGTTCTGTTTCTCCGTTTCACCGTTACTCCCATACTCCGTTACACCCATATGCTTCAAAGTTCCAAGCTCCAAGAACCAAATTCCAAATAAGGAATACTTGGCTTTTGACACTAGTTAATAAGTTATTAAGAGAGACTTGACATTCAAATCAATACATATATTATTGAACATGCTATTTTTTCTAATCGCCCTATCAGTAGGTTTTGAAGGTGGTTATAATATGCCAGCGGTCGGGTTCAATGATCTGAATTCAGGTGCTGCATTTTCACTATATGTTAACCGCCATTTCCGGTTTGCAGACTTATATATAGGTGGGCGAACATCCTATTTCTCAGTTGAGAATTCAGCTTATTGTCTGTACTTTTATGGCTTGTCCATTGGTTTAGCAAAGAATAGTTGGCTGTTTTCTCCAGTAATCGAATTCGGCCCTGAATATGCACGACGCAAGCTTGGTTCGAGCAAGGAATCAGGTTTTGGGTTTAACTACACGCTGGGTTTTCTTATAAACATCCACTTTGACAAGCTCCGTTTCTACCCAAAATTCTATTATGAAGGGATAACTGATATTGAAACACATGCTGGATTTGTTGGTGCAAAACTGGGGGTAGGCTATGAGTTCTAGAATATGGATGCGAGCCAGTATTTTCATTTTGTTTCTTTTTGTTAGCTGTGGAGATAATATCATTCAACGTGCTGCGAGTGACTATTTCCAATACCGGGAAGGTAACTGGTGGCAGCTTGCAAGTGATCAGGATACGATGCTGGTTGAGGTTGAAGCGGTTGATACGCTTTTACAGGTAGAATGTTTCCCGGTAAGTTTTGGTGGTTATATAAAGCATTTGACAAAGAGACCAGACGCGATTTCTCAATATATAAAGATCACTACTAATTTCGGGGGCGCAGATCATACAGTTATCGAAGATTTTATCAAACGTATTGAACTACCGCTTGTTGACGGCAATACATGGCAAGATTCTCTTGTTGATTCGATATTTGTGTCTGGTGCTTGGGTAAGAGCAAAGTTCTATGTTAGCGGCAGTATTCGGGGTTTTGAGACTATTGGTGGATATGGTGATGTATATACTATTGAAATAAGGAACATAGAAGTAATTATCTCGCCCGATACAATGATGATTGACACGATTGATGTGCTTGAAGACTATGCACCGGATATCGGGTTGGTCTGCTTTGAGCATACCGACGGAGTTTTCAATCTCATTGATTACGAAGTGGAATAAGAGTTAAATAAAGGCAGGGTGACTGAGAATAAGGAGTAGGGCGTTTACGCCCGTCAAAAACCGCCGAAATTTCATGAAATTCAACGAGCCTGAAGGCTCTACTCCCATAAATTTCGGCATTCTCGGTCACACTGCAGGTTCTTTAAGGCACTGCCAGTCCCGGATTTTATAAATGGCGTCGATTCCAAGAAGGAAGAAACCATTTTCCAAATACCTTACTAGAATCTATACTGTCCTCGTTGAATCATTTGGACCACAAGGATGGTGGCCAGGTGAGACCCCTTTTGAAATAATGGTTGGTGCAGTTCTTACGCAGAATACCAATTGGTCAAATGCCAGCAGGGCAATCGATAATATCAAGGCTGCAGGATTACTTGATCCAAGAAAGTTGCTCTGTAACAAGAGAAAAGTACCACACTTGGTAAAGCCGTCTGGCTTCTACAGGTTGAAAAGTAAGAGGCTTCTTGCTTTGTGCGATTATTTTGTCGCCAAGCACCAAGCTAATGTGAAGAAAATGAAGAAAAGAAACCTCGGGTCACTGAGAGATGAATTGCTAACCATAAAAGGGATTGGTAAGGAAACAGCTGATTCAATACTTTTGTATGCGCTTGACCGACCAGTGTTTGTTGTTGATGCATATACACGCCGGATATTCTCGCGTCACGACTACTTCAATTATGATGCTCCTTACGACAAAATCCGCCTGCTCTTTGAGCACAATCTGCCAAGGAAGAATAAAATATACAACGAACTTCACGCGCTCCTTGTAAGACTTGGCAAAACCAGGTGCAAGAAAAATGAACCTTTGTGTAGTACTTGTCCTCTTCAGCACATTTAGCACTAATCTTGAGCATATAGTGCGTGGGATTTACATAAATCCGTATCAGGCGAGTAAAAAAACCTACCTCGAGAACGTATTCATCAAGGCAGATTCAGGGTTGATCAATGCTATTGTCGTTGATTTCAAGAGTGATTATGGCTTTCTGGCTTATGGTTCAGAGCTTGAAGGGGCAAAGAAAATCAATGCCGTGAAGCGATACATTGATGTTGATTACCTCCTGGAGAATGCCGCGCAGCACAATGTGAAAGTAATTGCCCGGATTGTTTGCTTTCGCGATGAATACCTGGCAGCAGACAATGATTATGCTATTCTCAATGATAGCGGAGATGCCTGGTTGGACAGCAAGGGTCTTGCTTGGACAAATCCTTACAAGAAAGAAGTTAGAGGTTATTTGGTGTCGATAACTAAAGAGATAACCAAATTGGGTTTTAAGTCAATCGCCTTTGACTATATACGATTTCCCACTGATGGCGAACTTGAGCGGATTAGGCTTACTGACATCGACGGTTCACGCTACACGCCGATAGTGGAATTCTTAAAGGAGGTAAAAGACGATCTTGGTGACGAGGTCGAGATTGGGGTGTGCTGTTTTGGTTTTGCAGTCTGGTATAATCTGAAAAGGGAAGGGCAGGATATTGAAAAGATGGGCGCATATATTGATGTTTTATACCCCATGCTCTATCCTTCTCATTTCGGTAGAAATTTCAAGCGCGAGGAAAATGAATACTGGCGCAATTACTGGATCTATTTTGATTCTGTCAGGGAAGCGAAGGAAAAACTCCCCGACCATGTGAGAATAATACCTTTTGTCCAGGGATTCGATTTAAGGGCACAGAGTTTTGATGGAGAATATCTTTCTAGTCAGTTCTACGGGTCGCTCGCTGGTGGAGCCGATGGTTGTGTTATTTGGAATGCCCGTGGTGACTACGCTATTTCTTGGAGCCCCCTTTCGTGGGTACGTAATTCAATCCTAAGGCAATCCGCTCAGACGAGCCTAAATAACCGTATGAAAGAAGCAGGGCAGCGATATCAAAATATAGGTCAGGTGCAATTACTAGCTCAAGCGAGAACCCAAAAGAAAAACCTGACCACGCACCGGATTCATAGCCGGATTGATAACCGCCCATCAAGGAAAAACCAGATATTTTATCTTGACCCAGCTCTGCCATGAATTTTGGCGCACGGATACGTAACTCGCCGCCAAACGAATAAGTTGGTTTAGTATCTGGGTACAGGGAATACTCAAAACTCATAACACACTGATTTTCCCAAAACGGAAATTTGACGGCAACCCCCTGGCGGAAATTGACCGGTGGGTACTCCCATTTGTCGATGAACCTTCTCGGCGAACCAAGATTTTTCACGACCGAGCCAAGATACAGATATTTGTAGGGATGGAAAATCAGACCAAGGTCAGCGAGCACGCCATAGGCGCTGTACGTGTACAGCTGGCTCCGCACGATTTTAATTGCACCGCCCAAGGAGATTCTTTTTTTTCGACCTACTGCTTTGCCATATCCCATATTCAAAAGCATATCTGAGTTGCGGAATTCACCGAGTTGTTCACCTCGTTCTGAGTACTCCACATCCGTACCTGAGAGATATGATATACCAAAACCCAAACCGCCGATTTTACCAAGCGGGATAGCCGAGGTTAGGTTGTAGTAATTCAAGCAACCAAGGTGCTTCATCGCCATGCCCGAGACAAAGTAGGAACCAGTAACACCGAGACCTGAAGGGTTCCAGAATACTGCATTGGCATCATCACTTAGTGCCGTGAACGCGTTACCCATAGCGACTGGTCTAACACCGATGCCTAGTTTGACAAAGGTATAGCCGGTTGCTCCAGGATCAACGATTTGACTAAAAAGGATGAACGCAAGGGTGCTGAGACTACACACCAGAAACCCTATTTAAATCGGTCCTTCAGCTTTTTAAGAACACCTGGTAGCGTTGTATATTCCATATCAGAAAGTGGGAGGCGGTGGGGTTCAAATGGTCCGTGACGGCGAATATAATCGGCAATCTCGTTTGCCTGTTGCCGGGCGAGATCATAGCTTGGGTCAACAAACATATCGCGCGGTCCAATAAGCGTGCCGTTGGCTACCTGAAAACCCAGGGCGATCACTCTCGGCGGTCCGTCAAAACGCGTCGGGTTAGCATCATCTACAGACACCGGCATGAATGGTCCCCAGTGTGAGCCGCGCATCCAGCCAGCAACCATATGCGGCATGGCGAATGGTTCCATTACTTCACCGACCGCAGGCATACCGCTCTGACACCTAATGATCATTACCGGATCATCCTTACCAACGTAGCGTCCAGCCATCAGGTTGAGTTTTTGCGTGGACGTTGCGGCTGCTATTTCACCGCCTTTTTTATAGATGCCTTTTATGATATAGTGTTCTGATGCGCCGATTAGACATAAGAGGTCATAGATATCTTCAGGTGAATTTAACTTAACTGTTTTGTTCTCAAAGATATCGAGGACGTCAAACGTAAAACCTTCGTGCATTGATGGATCGATCACCAAACCGATTGTATTAAAGGGATCAGCAAACATCTTATACAGTGGCATGTTCCAGGCACCAGGAGATGTTTTGTCAGCGGCAAAAATTATCACTGGTTCGCTTTTTCGTTCTTCAATAGTCATTTCTGCACAGCCTGGGCCCATACCCTTTACATTACCGGAAAACGCATCAGAGAGTAAGTCTTGTCCAGCGCCGTACAGTTTTAGCTCTTTAGCAACGTTGGTGCATTCAACAAATAGATCCCATGCCATCTTGTGTATTTCGCCCGAGTCATCACCGAGCCGATGGCTCAGGATAAGTTCGAGATCATCACCGCAGTGGGAAACATGGAAATCGATAAGCATACCCTTGTTTTTGTGCTCATCGAGTATCTGGATTGCTTTGGTTATTAGATTCGGATGCATGCTTGAATGCCCCACAAACCCACCGACATCTGCTTTAATAACGCTAAGCGTGATCTTGCTCACATTGACCTCCTTGTTGTATTAAAGACTGACAATTATAATGAAAAACTGAGCTGTGTCAATGAATCACCGAATTTTGAGTTATTGAGTTATTAGGTTATTGGCACCTTTGAATCCTAACGGATTGGAAGGGATCCCTCGACTTGCTCACTTCGATTACACTCAGTACTGATAAGGCGGGCGGGGTGGAAAGGAGCCATAGGCTGGAAGTTAGCACTACGTGCTGGAACAGTTTTAATTCCCTTCATTTCAAATCATTCCATTCGAAGAATCCATTCCAGTGTGAAACACTCATTTCCATACGAAGTATCTTTTCCATGCTTAGCATCATATCTCCCTAGGCTTTACGCTCCGTTTCACCGTTACTCCGATACGCCGTTTCTTCATTGTCTGTATTGACAGTCTGGGTTTTTTCGGTATACTAGTGCCGTTTCAAATAGTTCGTGTTTTAGTTCTGCACGAACATCAGAAATTAGAAAATCGAACATTAATAATTTGAAACGGTACTGAAATCTCATAAGCTGATATATTTCAGTGAGTGTAGACGAAATGTAATAGCAATGAAATATAATATTAACAAGGAGGTCCCGTTTCTTTCTGAAAAGAAATGTGGACATAGAATTTTGCAGCCACATCATAGACATGGGCAAAATTCATGGAGGCAATTATGAGGAAATTTCGGGAATTAAAGGCATCGCAGCTTCGCTGGCAATGTGATCCCAAAATCCTTAAATTCAAATCGGTCAATGACTTGCGCACGTATGAAGGAATCATTGGTCAACCGCGGGCAATAGAAGCGATAAAGTTGGGGCTCGATGTTAAGTACCCAGGGTATAATGTTTTTATTACTGGACCGGTTGGTACAGGCAGAACAACCGCAATTACGAAACTGTTGGAAGAGTTAGAAGTCAAAAAGGGTGATTTAAAAGACCTCGTGTACGTTAATAACTTCAAGAACCCTGATATGCCTAAGCTAATGGATTTACCACATGGTGACGGCACAAAATTCAGAAATGCCATGATCGACTTCATCCATGCTCTGAAAGCGAATATACCCCAGGTTTTTAATAGTGAAGAATATACCAAAAGAAGGCAGAATATCGTCAATAAGTATGAGTTGAAGCACCGTACTTTACTTCAGAATTTTGAAAAGACAGTAGAAGAACAGGGTTTCAAGGTAGTTCAGGTTCAGATGGGTCCATTTGTTCGTCCTGCAATAATCCCGATCATCAATGGTCAGCCGACGAAACTGGAAGACGTCGATGCGCTGGTGAAGGATGGCAAACTGAGCGAAGAGAAATATAATGAAATGCGCGAAAAGAGGAAGCAATTAGAGGCGGAGATGGCTACCATATACAGCCGCATCAAAGAAATTCAAGACGCGGTAAACACAGATCTACAGAAGCTCAATGAGTGGGTGGTTAAACCAGCTGTCGCAGATCTGATTGACGCCATAAAAAAGCGTTTCACAAGTAAAAAGATTGCGAAGTATTTAACTGATGTTCTAAGCTCAATAATGGCGAGTCTTGACCGTTTCTTAAAAAAAGAAAACAAGGAGGATCCTTTTCGTGAATACCAGGTTAATGTTCTTGTTGACAATGCTGATACTGACGTAATCCCGATTATCTTCGAGACAACGCCTTCATATAAGAACCTTTTTGGTACGATCGAACGGCACCCCACTGGTCCAGGTATGGTAGTCAGCGATTTTCTGAACATAAAGGCCGGTTCTCTGCTCCATGCCAATGGTGGTTATCTTGTTATTAATGCTTTTGATGCGCTTACTGAACCTGGTGTCTGGCAAGCTCTGAAGAGGACATTACGTAATGGCGTGATTGATATTCAAGCCTTTGATCCGTTTTACATTTTCTCGACAACCGCGCTCAAACCCGAGCCCATTACGGTTGACGTCAAGGTTATCATGATCGGCAGCCAGTGGTTGTACTATTTACTTTATTACCGCGACGAGGATTTCAAGAAAATTTTTAAAGTAAAGGCTGATTTTGATACAGTTATGAACAAAAATGTGAGTAATATCAATGAATATGCTTGCCTCATAAAATCTATTTGTCATGCTGAAAAACTACTCCCTTTTACAAAACAAGCGGTTGCCGATATTATCGAGTACAGCGTCCGTATCGCTGGGCGCAAGGATAAGCTTTCAACGAGGTTCCACATTATTGCCGATATTATCCGCGAAGCTGATTACTGGGCGCGCCAGGCAAAACATAAGAGCATAGATGCTGATGACCTTGACAATGCGATTCAAGGATGGCGTAGAAGAGTGAATATGATGGAGGATAAGATTCAGGAACTGATCGAGAAAGACATACTTATGATTAGTACCACGAAAAAAGTGGTTGGTCAAATCAACGGTCTTTCAGTGTATCAAATAGGCGATTACAGTTTTGGAAAGCCAACAAGAATAACCGCTAAAACATCGATTGGTCGTGCCGGTATCATAAATATTGAGCGTGAAGCAAAACTCGGCGGTCGAACTTACAATAAAGGTGTTCTTATCCTGGGCGGCTTTCTGAAATCACGTTATGCACAAAACCAACCCATGACCATGGATGCAACTTTGGGGTTTGAACAATCATATAGTGAGATTGATGGAGATTCTGCTTCTAGTACCGAGGTCTATGCTATATTGTCTTCATTGTCAGGTGTACCGATAACCCAAGAGTATGCGGTGACCGGTTCGGTCAACCAGCATGGACAAATACAACCGATCGGTGGGGTGAATCAGAAGATCGAAGGTTTTTACGATATCTGCAAAGCAAAAGGCTTATCCGGTACACAGGGCGTTATCATACCTGCCAGTAATGTTGAGGATTTAATGCTCCGGCAAGATCTTGTCGATGCGGTGAAAGCGAAAAAATTCCACATCTATGCTATTAAGACAATTGATGAAGGTATTGCATTGCTCACCGGTGTCAAGGCGGGGAGACGAACCAAGACTGGTTTTGAGAAGGAGAGTATAAATTATCTCGTTGCAAAAAAACTTAAAGAATATGCGGTACAGATGAAGAATTTTGCCAAAGGGAAGTAATTAGATTTCTGAAAAAAGCCAGAGATCTTCTTATACGACTATATTCAATATTTTGTTCGGCACATAAATTATCTTTTTGATTTCCTTGTCTTTGATGTGACGTTGTATCCGCGCATCTTGAAGGGCAAGGTCTTTGACTTTTTTTTCGTTGGTTTCGCCCTCAATTTCAAGGTGCGAGCGAACCCGACCATTGATTTGCAGAACAATGGTGCTGGTACGATCTTTTAGGTATGCTTTATCACACTCAAGCCACTTCTGTTTTGAAAGACTTCCTTTTTCGTCAATAAGCGACCACAATTCATCGGCTAAATGAGGTGCAAAGGGCGATAGGAGATGGATGAAAGCGTATATTCCGTAACCATAGACAGCGCTTTTATTATTGCAGGCATAGAGCTCATTTAGAAGCTCCCAGAGAGCAGCTATCGCAGTATTGAATTTGAATGTTTCAAGGTCATCAGTTACTTTATCGATGATCTGATTTATTCTGATAAACAATCTTTCTTCATCTGGTGGTATCTTGGTCGGTTTGCTTTTTGAAACCGAAGTCTTGTTGTCGACAACAAGATGGTAGGCTCGGTTCATAAACCTTTCTGAGCCGACCACCCCTTCATTAGTCCATTCGCTCTCCCGTTCGGGAGGTGCAGCGAAGAGAATTGTCAAACGGGCAACATCAGCACCGTGTTTTTCAATGAACTGACGTGCCGGTACAAGGTTACCTCTTGATGAGGACATTTTTTCACCGTTTTTCATAAGCATGCCAAGATTAAAGAGGTTGACGACTGGCTCATCGACTGAAATATAACCAGCGTCGTAAAGCACTTTTGTGAAAAATCGGAAATAAATCAGATGTCCGGTTGAATGTTCGCTTGTGCCGCCAGTGTACTGGTCAATGGGGAGCCACATGTCGGCATTTTTTCTTGAACAAAACTCATGGCCATTTTTTGGATCCAG
>JAUWLY010000285.1 GCA_030613445.1 Candidatus Stahliibacteriota bacterium
AATATCAAACTTGTTAATAAGGTCGTTATCCTCCAAGTTCCAGCCGAGTTCACACCACTGGTACCCCAACCGGAGATTGGCTTTTTCGGTTTCATAATAGAGAACGGCAATAATACCGGTTTCACGGTACTCTTTCATGACACCGGCGATGAGTGACCTGACGCCGGTGATTTTCCTTTTATAAAACAAGAACTTCAACATTCCAATAGGTCCCAGGCGACCATTCAATTTCTTCAGTACCTGGTTTATATCAGGGACGGTAACTGTCACTGCCACTGGCCGACCATCCATTTCGGCAAACAATATCAGTTCTGGTTCGACAAACTGTTTCAATTTTTTCGCGGTAACATCCATCTCATCATCAGTCATCGGGACAAAGCCCCAGTTGTTTTCCCATGCATCATTGTAGATGTCCTTTAAGAATTGAGCATCGCGTTCGAATTTCTTCATATTGAAAGGTCTCACCTTGACATTTGTTCTCGCTTTAATTCGATTTATCATTTTCTCAATTCGTGGTGGGATTCCATCCTTGGCATATTTGATAAATGCATAGAGGTCTTTCGCCTTCTTGAAACCATAGCGCTCGGCAAGGTCTAAATAGTAGGGGACCGTATACGGCATCATTACGGTTGAGGGTTTATCAAATCCCTCAAGGAGAAAAGCGTTTTCATCATTCATGCTCGGGCTCGTTGGACCACGCATAATTTCCATTCCATTCGTTTTCAACCACTTCTTTGCCTCATCCCACAGACCATGTGCTACTTCAAAATCGTTCACGCATTCAAAAAAACCAAAGAAACCTGTTTTTTCCTTATGGAACTCATTATGGTTTTCATCTACTATAGCGACGATTCTGCCAACAGGATTATTTCCTTTCCTCGCTAGGAAAATTTCTCTCTTGGCATGTTTCCAAAAAGGATTTTGTTCGATGTTGAGAGTTTCACGTACCTCAGATAAAAGCGGCGGCACCCAGTACTCGTTACCCTTATAAATACGCCAGGGCAATTTTAGAAAACTTTTCCAGTCCTTTTGGTTCTTGACTGTTTCAATACTGAGCCTCAACAGAACTCCTTAAGACTCCCTATATTTCTTGTATAGGAAATAGTATTTAAATCCATGTCTGTGAAGTCTTTCTTGCTTTCATCTAATGGGGTAATTGTAACTAGCTTATTGACGCTGTCAAGCATGAATGTTCCTACGAACCATTGGGCCGCGTCTCCTCAACGAACACCTTGATTTATTCCCTCTTTCTTATATACTGTACTAATCAGAAAAAACGAGGAGGACTTTATGAAAATGTGGTCTTTTTTTCTAATCATCGCATTTCTCGTGGCACTGCCACTTCTCGCTCAAACGGTTGATACGGATGCAAAAACGGCGGAAAGATCAGAACCTGAAATCAATATCGAGGAATTGAAACAGGTGAGCAGGTTACCAGAAGTGGTCAAAGATGCAAGGGATGCCGGTGCTGAAGAAGAAGAAATACAAAGCATTGTCAAGGGTGTAAAAGACAAAAAGCTGTCTGCGGACGAAGGAGCCAATACCATCAAAACAATGGAAGAGAATACAAGGGCAGGGAAATCCAATAAGGGAATCTCAGAATTCGTATTCCAACAGAAAGCAAATGGGGTAAAAGGTAAGGAATTAGGACAGGCAATAAAAAAGGAACTGCAAGAAAGACACCAGATAAAAAAACAAGAGCCCAAAGACAAAGAAGAAACTAAAGGAAAAGAAGAACAAAAAAGACAAGAGACAGACAAAGAGGAACAGAAACAGAAGATGGAAAGCCAAGACGAAGACAAAGGACTCGATGCCAAGAAAGAGGTGCAAAAAAAAGAAGAACTGAAGAAAAAAACAGCAGACGAAGACGAAGAAAGCAAGACAAAGCCGAAATCTCAAAAGCAGAAAACAACAAAGAAGAAAAGTGATGAAGATGAGCCTGAGCCCAAAACAAAGGGAAAGGACAAAAAATAGATCTGGTGCATTAGATAAGGGAGTATATATGAATAAGAGAATTTTTATTATTGCCGTGGTATTATTGATATGCGTAAGTTGTTCACAGAAAAAAGATGAAACCAAGGCAGTAGACCAGAAGGTTATAGAAAAGGTTGCGAAAATTTCTGCGATGTTTGATATCAACGAAGACATAGCCATTGATATGCTGAAGAAAGAAGAAATTTCCGCTCAGGAATACAGAGATATAATCGCCGCGATAGCACTTGATGAAAGAACAACTAATACCTTCGTGCAAATGAAGAAAATCTATGCAGAGGAGTTTCAGAAACAGTAAATTCAGGATACAAAAAGAACGGAGATAATATGTTAAAAAAATACATACCGTATGCACTGATAATGCTGTTGTTCATACCATTGATCACTTCAGCAGCTGATGTGAGTCAGAATCTTGATGCGTTATTTCACACCGACGACATAGCAAGGCAGGAAGAACTTATCGCCGAGATCTCAGACCATGATGTTTCTATCAATACCTTGATTACATTACTAAAGAATACCAAATTTCTGAAAGGTGCGGCATATGGTATCCGTACTGCAAAAAATATGTGTATTGATGGTATTGAAAGACCTTACTATCTATACATTCCAGAGAATTATGACCATAACGAGAAAACACCGCTCCTGGTATATCTTCATGGTAGGGTGAGTAGAAAAGATATCAGCGAAGATGATGCAAAATATTTCAAGGATTCGCCATTTGTGAAAATGGCTGAAGAGCAAGGCTATATTCTTTTGTTTCCCGTAGGTCAGTACGGCGCGACCTGGTGGGATTCAGTAGGTATAGCTAATATTCTGCAGCAAATCCGCGCAACGAAAAGAGAATACAATATTGACGATAATAGAGTATTCATGACCGGTTTTTCTGATGGTGGTTCTGGCTCATTTCTGTTTGCTATGAGCTATCCATCCTATTTCGCGGGCTTCATGTCGCTGAATGGTCATCCTGGTGTGGGTTCTGAGGCCGGCAAAATACAAACCTACTTTGTTAATCTCTTTAATCGACCCGTGTATGTCATTAATACTGACGAAGATGGATTTTATCCGGCAGATGAAATTCACGATATGCTCGAACTGGCTCATGAGGCTGATGCCGACATCTTCTACCGCATATATACTGGTATAGGACACGAATTTGATTATGCAGAAGAAGAACTGCCACGCATGGTCAGCTTCATGGAAAATAACCCGCGCCGCCTCAGACCACTGGTAAAATGGGAGAGCGCATATCCAAACCAAGGATGCATGTGGCTGCGCATCGATTCAATATCTGGACAAGGACACGCAGATTGGTATAAGGACCATAATATGGAAATTGTTGATGACCGAGTGATGTTCGGTTTTTTCCCTGATGATGATTTTGCCGGTATTGATTTAGATGCAATTGACAAACAAGTGTTATCACAGTTTTTCCCGGACCACGATTTTAAGGGTCCAGCTGTGAGAATCAGTAAGGTGATTGGTGATAGCACACTCTGTGCAGTCGTTGGGATGAAAGATGGAGATGTGATAATAAAACTGGGAGATATGCCTGTTAATACAATAGAAGATGTTTATGCCTACAAAGAAGACAAGAAGTGTGGTGATCTCGCTGAAATCGTTATACTGAGAGACGGTGAGGTATTGGTCTTTGAAGATCAGTTTCCCGGACCTACAATATCCGATCTTTTTACACGCGGTAAACCATCAGGACGAATTGAGGGATACTTCTCAGGGAACATCTTTTCATTGAAGACATCACAGATCGCGGTGTTTACTATCAAGCTTCACCCGGATATGGTGCAAATAGATCAGAACATTGTTATTATCGTAAATGGCGAGGTTGTTTTTGATAAAAAAATAGGGGCTAACCCTGAGTATCTGCTAAAAAATTATCTAAAAAATAAAGATCGTGAACGTCTTTACGTCAATGAAATCACAATAGCTTTAGAAGAATAACGCTTTATTGTTCAAGCAAGTTCCGTAAGGAACGCGTCGAGAATACGCATTAACAAAAGAAAAAGGGGAGTGACTGTAGTCACTCCCCTTTTCTAACATGCGTATTTACGCACGTTCGATATTTGTGGCTTTTTCCCCTTTAGGGGATTGAGTAATTTCGAACTT
>JAUWLY010000233.1 GCA_030613445.1 Candidatus Stahliibacteriota bacterium
TGCGGTAGTAACTTTGGCACCCTCTATATCTGGGATTTCCCGGGTACTTATGTATCGTGGAGCGGCTTCATGAATTCACCCAAGAACTGGGGCTATTATGATGGTACATTAGTTGACCCACAGACACCTAGTGGATTGCTCGGCATTTGCTATATCTATCCGTCGCCAGTTGAAAGAAAAGGGCGCGTAAGGTTCTTTCTCAATCGATCTGCCCGAATCACAATTGATATCCTCGATATAGTTGGTCATAAAATAGGTAGTGAAGTAATTGAAAATCCAACCCCCAACGAGTACAATGAAATCGAGTTTGATTTCTCCAAACAAGCGAACGGCGTATATATACTTCGGGTTGAAGCCGATGATGGCAACCGAAAAGAAGTGAAGCTCAAAAAATTTGCGGTGTTAAAATAATGAAGAAACTAAGTTATTCGGTTCACGGTTACGAGAAGCGTTTCGTTTTCGTATACCTTAAGCGGATTCGGTTGCGTCACAAGCAAACATCAACAGATGACAAATGGTTCGCTTTTCGAAACCGAACAGCGCAAACGAAGTATTTGGAGGTAATATGCTTTTAGGTATTTCATTGATCGTTCTTCAGGCGATGAACCCGATTTTCGCATCTGCGATCGTACCTGGTCTGGGTGAACTTATCCAAGGCGAGAAATCCAAAGCACAAACTTTCTTTATTCTGGAGGGTTCAATATGGCTGACCTACCTGGGGTTCAACTACTTCGGACATAAAACAGACAAATCAGCCAGGGTATTTGCAGTCGATCACACTGGAGCTAACCCAGCAAACCATGATGACCGATACTTTGACGCCATAGAAGACTACCTTTCTTCAGAGCAATTCAATCTGGAGGTCGAAAGAAACGCAAGCCTATACTACCCAAATGATCTAGTAGAGCAGCAACGATACATAGAAGAAAATGGCTATTTTGGCGATGACGCATGGGAATGGGATACATTAACAAACCGAACTGCCTTCTGGGAAAAGCGAAAATCCGCCCGGGACAACCTTCGTCGGGCATCATTCATGCCTGGTTTTGCGATCATAAACCGAATTGTATCGATAATCGATGTGGTTATTTTTGAGGAAGAAGACAAGGTTCATTTCGACACCCAGCCTGGACGGATCGGGATACAGTATAGATTCTGACATAATCTATTGTCAATCATTTATCGACATGGCAACCCGCATAGTTGAAGGAGCCTATTGTATAATAGAGCAATTCGAAAATCGCTTTGCGGTTGTTCCGCCGCTGGCGAGAATCCTCGAGATCGGGACGAAAAGCGAAACGGTTTCGTATTACGGTTGCGTGACAACGAACAACGACTTCCAGTAAACGAATCGCATTTCCATCTCGTCTCGATGATATCGAGCCTCGATATCGAGAGAGAAACCAGCAAACGACAGACAATTGGATGATTACGAAAGCAGTCGAAATTCTCAAATCTACAAAATCACTATTTATACTCACCGGTGCTGGCATATCAGCAGAAAGTGGCATCCCAACATTCCGTGATGCTAACGGCTTATGGAAGAACTATTCAGCAACGGACTTAGCCACACCCGAAGCATTCAGGAAAAACCCGGCATTGGTTTGGGAATGGTATCACTGGCGCCAGAATATCATTTCAAAAGCTAATCCCAACCCCGCTCACTATGCAGTCGTGGATCTTGAAAAAAAGCTGGAGCGTTTTCTCTTGCTAACCCAGAATGTTGATAACCTTCATCGACGTGCCGGTTCAATAAATGTTTTGGAAATTCATGGCAATATCTTCAGAACACGCTGCTTAGCATGCGGTGAAATAACTGACTACCAAAAACCATCTAAACCAGCAAATAGTACATTACCCAAATGCACGTGTGGAGGTTCACTCAGACCTGATGTGGTTTGGTTTGGCGAAGCAATACCCCAGGATATCTGGCAGAATTCCCTGGATTTTCTAAGCCGAGCTGACGCTGCACTGATCTGTGGAACATCAGGTATTGTATGGCCGGCCGCGGCAATCCCAGAGATCGCCAAACACGGTAATACAAAAACAATAGAAATAAACCTCGAACCAACTGCGGTCAGCTCGATTGTCGACGTATCGATCCATGGTAAAGCAGGTGAAATACTGCCAAAAATAGTAGCTGCACTTGGATAATGAATATACTGCGCAGCTTACTTTAGCTTAACTACTTTTTGCTTAGAATCATGATGTTTTAGGCAATTGAGAATACCTCAGGACTTCTTCTAATATTTCCTCGGTTTCTTTGGCTGCTTCTTCATCAATAGGGTTGATTGCGAAGCCAGCGTGGATCATAACATACTCGCCGACCTTTATTTCGGGAACAAGGACTACTGAGATCTCTCGTCGTACACCCATGATCTCGGCAAGAGCCAGATTATCCTTTTTTATCTCTTCTATTCTTCCAACAACTCCAAGACACATGCTTTAAGCTCCAAGTTCCAAGTTCCAAGAACCAAGTCCTCCCGCTTTGCGGGATCCACGATTTTCCTATATCTAATAATCCAAAATGATAAATCGGGACAAACTCCAAATCCCACCCACATTACGTTCTACGCTCCACGCTATTCGCGTAAATCACTTGTCCATATGAAATGCACCCGTCATTAGTGGGCAATTTATGGTGAAAATAGACTTCAAAACCAGCCTTCTCAAACTTCGCGAGCATGAGCTTTAGTAAATATCGGTTTTGAAAAACTCCACCACTAAAACAAACCTTTTTCACTCTATACAGTGTACTCAATTTTTCTGTCACATCAAGAGAAAATACAGCAACTGTGTTGTGGAATTTGGCGGCGATAACCGAATTTGGGATTCCCTTCTCAATGTCCTTGACTATGGCACCAAGCATCGGCTCGATTTTGATAACCAAAGGTTCAGTTAGTTCAAGCACATAGGGGTAGCCAGCACTGACGCCTGAATGAACAATATATTCAAGATTTATTGCAGCTTCTGCTTCATAGGTTATCTCTTGAATAAGCCCGAGCATCGCGGCAACGCAATCAAAGAGACGACCCATACTCGATGTGTAGATAACACTACGATCAAGTTCAACCATCCGGGTGATCATCTTGATCTCTTGCGAAGGTATCAACTGTGAAATCTTGTTTGCCGCGGCAACTCTGCTGCGCCCTTTACCAAGTCGCACTGTACTGGAGCCAAACAACTTATATAGATAAGCAAGCGCAATGCGATATGGTTTCATTATACTTGCCTCGCCGCCTGGCAAAGGAAGATATTCTAAATGACCGACCCGCTTTTGGTCACCGAGGTCACCGATAAAAAACTCACCACCCCAAATTTTACCGTCAGTGCCAAATCCAGTACCGTCAAAAGCAATGCCTATGGCTTTATCTAAGACCCCATGTTCACCAAGACACGAAACAACATGGGCTACGTGGTGTTGTACAGTGATCCTCTTACCCTTCATCTTTTTTGCAATTTTTGTCGAAAGGTAATCAGGGTGCAAATCATGAATTATCATTTCTGGTTCAATACGAAACCAGCGCTTGTATTTTTCCACCATCTCATTGAAAAACTTCAGGGTCTCGATATTGTCTAAATCACCGATATGAGGTGAAACATATGCTTCGTGGTGATTTGCGAGCGTGAAAGTGTTCTTAAGGTATGGCCCAGTTGCCAAACTCGGTTTCACAGAATAGGGCAACTCAATATGTGATGGTGCGTAACCCCGGGAGCGTCTAATTATTGAAAAACCTCGGTCAGGTAGGCAAAAACCAATTGAATCGTCACACCGATTGATGATTGCCCGATCATGGCTAAGAAAATGCGTCACGATACGACCGAGTTTTTTAACAACGATATCATCATCTGTAACGATCGGTTCATCCTGGATATTGCCACTCGTCATAACCAAATAAGGGATCTGTTCAAGCAAAAGATGGTGCAGGGGTGCATAAGGAACCATTACACCAAGGTAAGGGTTATTCGGTGCTACTGAATCGCAAATAATCTTCCCCCTCTTGCGGACCAGCATTATAGGAGCAATCGGTGAATTGATGAACTTCTTTTCAGATTCACTTATATCTATGATCTTTGTCAAATCACTGGACTTTACCATTATTGCAAATGGTTTTGTGGGACGTCTTTTCAGACGTCGCAAGGTGCGTACTGCCTTATCATTTGCTGCGTCGCAAGCAATATGAAAACCTCCAAGACCCTTGATAGCGATAATTTTACCCTGCTTCAATAATTCTGCAGTCTTGATAATGGGATCCTTACAGATAACTTTGCTTCCTGCTAACGTACAAAGAAACAAGCTTGGCCCACAATCAGCACAACAATCAGGCTGAGCATGGAACCGCCGATCTATGACTTCGACAAACTCTGCGGCGCAATCTTTACACATCACGAAGCCTTTCATTGATGTGCTCTTTCGATCATAGGGCGTCTTAAGGATGATGGAGTATCTTGGGCCACAGTTAGTGCAATTAATAAAAGGATATTTGTATCGACGATCCTTGCGGTCATTAAATTCTTGTAGACAGTATTCGCAAGTTGCAATATCCGGCGATATCTGCGTAAAGCCCTTGCCAACCCTACTCTTCTTTATAGAAAACCGCTTGTATGACTTTGGTTCGAGGTCTAAAATTGATATTTTGTCTATACGAGAAGCTCGAGGTTTTTGAATCTGCAACCTTTTTACAAAACCGGCGATCTTTTTATGACTGCCCTCAATTTCAATATCAACACCATTTGTTGTATTACAAACATACCCATTCAACCCAATGTCCTGGGCGAGTCGATATACAAATGGTCTGAAACCCACTCCCTGAACAACACCTTTAATATTTATCCCGTACCTTATCAGTCCCTTACTCTTTGCAGCACGGGTTTTATTAGAATTTCCTTTTTTCGTACGTTTTCTCTTTCCACGCGATGATTTAGAACCATTTAGAAAAGGTGCGGGACTAACCTTTTTTCTTTTTAGCATTCAGTTCTTTTTCTAAAAATGAATAAAATCTACCAAAACCATCACCAG
>JAUWLY010000195.1 GCA_030613445.1 Candidatus Stahliibacteriota bacterium
TTTATCATATCTAAGGATGCCTTTATTGCCCTTTCTGGATCGTCCTCATATGCACCTGGAAGTCCAAATAGGGCGATGACCAGATCACCTTCATATTTGTGAATTGTGCCACCATGTTTGATAATAACGCTGTTCAGAAATTCAAAACAGATATTAACAACATCCCGAACCTCTTCAGGGTCGAGTTTGAAAGACAAGGCTGTAAAACCTGAAATGTCAGCAAATAGGATGGTTATTAAACGACGTTCCTCAATTCTTGGTGCCATTCCTTACTCCCTTATTCTACATTAAATTATAATGAAGATCTTAGAGAAGTCAACGATTGCGCAGAGAGCATCCCGATAGGATAGCATATGCATCCTACGGGACAGGAAGAGCATAGTGTACTTTTGTTCATTTGGTTTTTTAATTACTCAATAACTAATAACTTAATGACTGATCTATCGAAAGGTTTGATCCCATCTCACCATTTATTTTTTCCTATTCTTAACAACTTTTGGTTCAATAAGTTTACTCCACTTGCCAAAGTCCGTTTTCCATTCATGACTGGATCGCTCTCTGCATTTAGCAAATTCTTTTTCTTTGTGCTTATTGAAGTCATCCCATGAAACATCGTTAACTTTACAAAAATGTTTGATTACTTCATTCAAATTAAGATATCCCTTCATGGCAAGAACCTGCGACAATCCAAAGTGCTCTACAGCATAGCACATACGACAGATCGCTTTAAATCCATTTAGTTTCTGAATACTCGCCTTATCATCGTATTGCCACACTTCATGGCACACGACTTTTTTCTCACTACGGCAAATTTCACACGCGTTATCTGCTTTTTTTATGACATCCTGAGAAATCTCATTCCATTCAGATTCTGGCATAGCCTTTCGAATACTGGTTTTCCAACAGGATTTGGGAATAAGATCGATTGTAAGCTTTAACATTTTACTACTCGCATTAAGCTTCCTCAATAATTATTCCTGATTTTCTATTTAAGTCAACCCAATACTTCGTTTCTGAAGGATTCGTAATCAACAAGCAACCGTTCGTATTCCTCATTCATCAAGGGTGAAGAAATCAGAAAATCGGCAGTTGCACGGTTGCAGGCAACCGGGATATTCCATACGACAGACAGGCGCAACAAAGCCTTGACATCCGGATCATGAGGATGAGGCTCCATCGGATCCCACAGAAAAATCAGAAAATCGATTGCATTGTCCGCAATCTTTGCGCCGACCTGCTGATCGCCGCCGAGCGGACCGCTCTTGAATCTCGTTACCTCAATGCCGACTTCTTTGTTAACCAATAAACCCGTGGTGCCAGTCGCAAAGAGATTATGTTTTTCTAGGGATCCTTTATTGTATTTCACCCATTCGAGGAGATCCTGTTTTCTGTTGTCGTGAGCAATCAGGGCAATATTCTTTTTTGTCGCCATTTTCATTTTTCTGTACACCATATGCCTCCTTTCTTAAAACAAATTATAAAATACCATTAATATACGAAGGTTGTCACGCGTGGATTATATTGAGATATCCCTTCCTGTCAAGCCTGTTCTCTTGGAGAACGAGTCAAAGTTTTATAACTTTGATCCTCTCATTACCTTTTATTTTCAGGAAATAAACCCCAGATTTAACTATGTTACCATTCAGATCTTCTCCATTCCAAATCTCACCCGATATCTTATTTATTAATCTACCGGAAACATCAAATATCTCAACCTGGCTCCGATTTTCGGAGATTTTACATGATTTGACAAAGGGGTTTGGATAGATTGTAAGCTTTCTCATTTTGACTTTGGCATATTCTTCGATACCAACTTCTTGATCAGGGTATATCCAGGTTTCATCAAAATAAGTTGCTAAATACTGACCACCAAATAGAACCACTCTTTTACTTTCTGAATCAAAGGTTAGCCCAACATTATCACTGGCACCAGGAAGATCAGCAGTAGTTATTTGCACCCAAGCATCTGTGTTTAGATCATATTCCCATGTTTCGTAAGGGCCACTATCACCACCGTAGAGAACAACGCTATCTCGTTCGCTATCATAAGCCATTCCGTGCTCACGTCTTGCTGAAGGGTGCTGGGTCGGGGTTTTTTCTAACCAGGTATTAGTATTATAATCATAAACCCATGTATCATCGAGATAACCTTGATTACCGTCATATTCTCCACCAAAAAGTACAATTAGATCGCTCTCAGAGTCGTAAACCATTGACCCGTACTCCCGGCAAGGAGGACCAATAGTATCAAGCAAAGTCCAGGTGTTTGTCTGATAATCATAAGTCCAAGTTTCGCGGTAGGAAAAATAATTGCCTCCAGAACCTCCACCTCCACCAAAGAGGATCAGTTTGCTGCTTTCCACATCATAAGCCATCATCGCCCCCCAATTGGCAGCTGGTGCTGGAGAAGGAATCATATCTTCCCAGGTATCAGTGTTGAAATTGTAGGCCAGCGTCACGCCGCCGTAAAAAGCGATAACCCTATCATAGGCACTATCATAGACAAGCGCATGGAAACTCATCGTCATTGGTGCATCACTCATTTGTTCCCAAATGTTGTTGTTTAGATCGTATGACCAAGTTTCATACGATGCACCACTAGTAGTGCGTCCACCAAATAAAACCACTCGATCGCTCTCAGAATCATATACCAGATGTCCATCCTGTCTTGCGCTGGGATGAACAGCTGGGTTCATATTAAACCAATTATTGGCAAGAGCTATTGATACAAAAACAACCATTACTGATATTTTTTTAATCATAAACCTCCTCCTCTGTATTAATTATCCTGAATTTTCAAAAGAAGTCAACTGTTGTGCAGAGTGTATGGAATTAAGAGCATAGTGTTTTTAGTCTATTTGGTTCTTATTTTTTTCGCATTACACCCTACTCATTACGCCCTACACTCTTTCATTACTCCGTTACTATCTTTACGAAATTACTCAATTACCCCGTACAACTGAGTTTACGAGGCAGGCATAATTACTCAGTAACTACTCTGTTGAATGGTTTGACCCTTTTCTATTCAGAATAGATAATAACTAGTATTGACTTTGCCAATTTTCTTTCATTTTTTTCAGTTCTTCTAATATTGCCTCAGTGCCTTTCCTCGCAGAATAATCAACAAAAATATTAACCTTTCCTGTTCTAAGGTGATTTACCCAACGTTCCAACATATCGCGGTATAGAGAATTAATAAAATTAGCACTCTCGGCAGCGTTTTTCCCAACATTATCATTTCTCGCTGTAAACGCTTCGTGTCTTGCACATACAGTCGGATCTTTAATTGTGAAATCAAACGGAGGAGTTTGTTTCAGCTTAAAATCACCATTTACATCAATGATTAAGACATTTATGTGTTTATTATCACCACCACTAATAACATCTTTCAATCTTTCAATTGTTGGAATAGGAGGAAAATCCTTTCTTAAGATCCTTGCTGCATAAAATAATTGATCATCTTTTGTTGGGGTGATTTCTTTCTCACGTTTAATAGTATAAGATTTATTATTAATTTCTTGAGCGACGTTCACAATCTGTTTTGAAATTATTATGGTTGGATCATTGGTTGAAAAATCATTAGGTTCCATTTTACTTTCATACTTACATTTCCTCCAAGTTCCATCCTTCTGCAGTCGAAAAAATTCGACAGTTGAGGTAAGATGTAATAAATATAACATTTAATACCTCCTTTTCGATGTTATTCTATGGAATTATACTAGTTCAATCCCTAATGTCAAGAATCTGGATAGACAAAGAGGGACGGTGCATGACATTATGACAATTTCCTCGCGAATTCATGATTTTGTGCTTTGAATCAAAATCGATCCTAATAACAATATAACATAATGTCATAATGTCATGCACCGTTCCTAGTCCTTATTTATCCCGTGAAATCTTGTACTTCACTGGGACGCTCTTTCATTGCTCCGCTTCACCTTCTCTCCCATATTTATCCCCCTGCTCCTTTTCATCTTTTATATTTTAAATCTACAATTTAAAATCTAAAATCTCCAATTACATCGGTTTGATCCCCTCCTCGCCTCATTAGTTTTGTTTACTGATTATTTAGTAATATCAGGACCATTGGATCCCAGGGTGGCAGAAGAATTGGCTTCTGCTCAAAGATTGCTTTGATCTCGGCAGTAAGATATTTTTTATTAATAACTACTACATAGAGAAATTCATTGAACCAATCATCATACATAGTCCAGTGGCCATTATGTCCACGGTCTTTTCCATGACTGTCCTCAACCAACCACTTAACAGATCTGCCATTCTGGAAATCCACTCCAACAAAAACCATTGCATGATTTCCTGAACTCTCCCAATAACTTATCTTATCCTCTTTATTCATCTTAAAGTCCAGTCCATATAGACCGCGATAGTCAAGAATTTTTGTCGAAAGAATTCCATGTTCAGAGTCCTTATCCTGCCCGATATCGCAGGCGAACCAAACTGGTTCATTGTCAAGCACCGAGGCAAGTGTTAGTTCCTTCATCTTTTCGATACTGAGGTTAGCGTATAGTGGATCATCTCTCTCCCAGATATTCCTTGCATTCTCCAATCGGTACAGTCTATTATACTCTTTCCCAGGATAATTCATTAATGCAATATATTCTTTAATATCAACACCAACAACATCGTGGTAAAATTCAACAGGTGTGTACGTTTTAGATTCAGAAATATCTCCTTTACTGTTCTTGTATCGCCAAGCAAATTCAGCAGGAGGCTTTCCCATGTTTAAAATGAGCATTTTGTAGATGACCTTCAACATATCAACTTTTCTTTTACGTAGCTCAGAAATACTACCACCATTCGCGGCCATTTCTCTCAATTCAATAGCATTTTTTCGAAGCTGAAGCGCAAGGATGGATGTCATAACCCAAGAATTACGAGTATGATAAGCTTCCGGCATTACATCTTTAGGCACAACACCATATTTGTCTATTAAATTCACAACATAGGACCAGTAACCCCCGTCACTTACTGGGCGTTTCAAGATGATTTCTAATTCTCTATCATATAAATCTCTATCTGCCATAGCGATAATGTGTTCCAAAAATGTATTAGCCTTTTCCATCTTATCCCATAAGAAAAGATAGCTTTGTGAGAATTCAAAATCGGCTAACTTAAACTTCTTAATTACTTTGGGTCGCAGAACATTGAACCCGGCAAAAAGCCAGCAACGACCACTACGCTCTTGGTCAGTTATCCCTTTGGTCTCAATCGTATGGCTGAAATAATCAGTGTGCTTCGTTAAAAAATCTCTGTTAATGATCAGGTCGGTCAAGCGGCTGTTGGTTAAGGCATTCATTATTACTTGTTCAGTTGAATCCAATTCGCCGGAGTTGCTAATTTCATCAATTATTTCCTGAGTAAGACTACCCTGACCAATAACCTGTGCAAATATAACTGTAACCATTAAAAAGAATACTGGAAAAAATCGCTTACAGATCATTTGAACCCCTTTATTAACAACTACTTTATATTGATAAATTATCTAAAATGATTTATTTATTTTACTCAATCAAGATTAATCAACTATATTATTATCCCGAATTCGCAGCAGAAGTCAATGGTTCGTCGCTCTACTCCCTTGACCCTATTTATCCTGCGAGCCCCGTAGTAACAAACAGCGGGGTAGGTATTTACACCAGCGGGGGACCCCGCTACCCAATCCCTTCCGCTCATTAGAGCCATAACCGTTCACGCCTGTGAATTAACACCGTGCGAAGCATCAATACCGCTGCGCTCTATACAGCCATCTTTTCTCCGTTACTCAAAAAAGCTTTGACCCCATTCGTCAGTTATTCCAGTTCTCCAAGTAATTTCTTTGCCGCTTCACATTGGTCCTCTCGG
>JAUWLY010000183.1 GCA_030613445.1 Candidatus Stahliibacteriota bacterium
CTACTGCGCCAAGAAGGCTTATGGATGGTGGTGGTGTTGCAACACCAGTTTCCCGGTTCAGGAATATGGCTGGTGCGTGGGAAATAGAAAACGAAGGCGTTGTGCCTGACATATTAGTAGATGACCATCCAGATAAGTTACGAGAAGGCATTGATGCTCAACTTAATGAGGCAATAGAGGTAATCATCAAAGAGAAATAGAAGAACATCGATATTTTTTACTTGACCATTACAAAAAAAAAGTTATAATTAACGCATAGAATGAGGAGGTATATATGGGAGTTGCTGCATATCTTTTGATCAATACTGCAACTGGCAAAGAACAAACAGTTGTTGAAAGCCTAAAGCAAATAAATAGTGTTAAACATGCTCATGTCACAACAGGCCTGCACGATGTCATATGTTATGCCGAAGGTAAAGATCTCAATGATATAAAATCAATAATCATTAATGATATCAGAGGTGTTGAAGGCATCCAGCGCACGGTTACCTGTCTTGCACTTGACGTGAGTGAATAACACTTAATATCTGCCCCGATCGCCTTTTACAAATTGGTGATCGGGGTTTTTCTCTTTTTGCCAATACTACACTTAAGACTCACTGCATGGCTTTAATCTTTTGTTGACATCCAGTTCGTTTTGTATATAATAAATTTGAGAAGGTATGAGTGCCACAATTTGAGGATTGTGGTAGTTGTAACCTTTTTGTTTTTTTTTGTAGATTAATGGCGATAGGGAGAAATGGTAGATAGAAAAAAGCTTATCAGAGAATCGAAACAAAGATGTCACAGATCTGGTTTAAAAACAGATAAAAGATGTTTGAGTAAAACGATTTCCCAAAGAGATTTAGTAAAAAGACAATCGATACATCAAGATCTTATTAATGCAGCAACCCCATACATGTCCTTAATGGCGGAAACCTTCCAGGAGTGCGGTTCAATTCTGGCACTTGTCGATGAAAAGTGTTGTATACTGAAGCTGAGTGGTCCAGAAGAGAGGCTTCTCAGTCGGAAGAAACTTGGTTTGACCGAAGGGATATCCCTGCATGAAGAACATGCTGGAACCAATGCTGTCGCACTTTGTCTGAAAATAAAAAAGCCTTTCCACGTTGCAGGCAATGAGTATTTTTTCAAATTATTCCAGCAGGGTTCTTGTTTTGCTGCACCCATTATTATCAATGGACATGGGATTGGCGCGATAATCATCATTCATCCCCACAAGGTCGGGCACCCGCATACCTTTGCTTTGGTTCAAACATTAGCTCAGCTTATTGGACGAGAATACGAGGGAACAAAGCAGGGTAATTTAGTTGTCTCAGTCTGCAATATGCTCAATACTGGAGTTGTTCTTGCTGAAAAAAGTGGTGAGGTTTGGTATGCTAATACCCGAGCCCGGCACATGCTCAATATAAAGAAAAGAGCAAATATCGTAGACCATTTCAATATCAATATTTTCTCTTTCGCAAATGTCTCTAATGAAATCATCTATTCGAAACATAAACGACAGACTTTTCTGGTGACACGTAAATACTATAATGATAAGTTCCTTTTTCTGTTCGAGCCGATTGAAGATGAACTAAGAAAGGAGAAGAAAATAAGAAGCGCATTAGCCCCGTATACTTTCAACGACATCATCGGGTTAAACATGGTCAAGAAAAAAGCACATAGTCTAGCAATACAAGATATCAACATCCTTGTTGTTGGTGAAAGTGGTACAGGAAAAGAACTTTTTGCAGCGGCTATCCACAATGCCAGTTCCCGGGCTAGTGCTCGTTTTGTTATTGTAAACTGTGCAGCAATACCAGAATCACTTTTCGAATCGGAATTATTTGGTTATAAGAAAGGCGCTTTTACTGATGCTCGCTCTGATAGAATTGGGCGGATTGAATATGCATCAGGTGGTACACTTTTTCTTGATGAAATAAGTGAGATGTCAGTTAGTCTCCAGTCCAAACTCCTTAGGGTTATTGAAGACAAGTGCGTGACACCTCTTGGAGGTAATAACCCAAAGAGTATTGATGTACGTTTTGTCTTTGCGACAAATCGCAATCTGGAAAAACTAGTACTGCAGAAAAAATTCCGGGGAGATCTGTACTACCGGTTGAGTTCTCCGGTTATCAGAATTCCCCCATTACGAGAACGCAAGGCTGAAATCCCAGAACTAATTGAATCCTTTATCCTTCGAATACGGAATGAGCACAAACGGTTCATTACCGGCTTGGACCAAGACACGATTTCAAAGCTAATGGGGTATCAATACCCAGGTAATGTAAGGGAACTCCAGGGGATTTTGAAAAATGCCTATCTGACTTGCCAACAAGACAGAATAAAAGCAGATGATATTGAAATACCTGAGAACAGTGGAGCAGAGTATTTGAAAGACCATTTGGCCGACTGTGCAGTGAACATAATCAAAGAACGCCTCCAAATTAACAATAGCAATGTAAAGGCAACTGCTCGAGGTCTCGGGATAAGTCCGCGTACTATATATCGGTATCTTAAGAAATAAACAGTTATTTCTCCAATCTCACTAAAACCCTGTGACATTAATTTCTGCTGAGTGTCATTCCCGCCCCGTATCAAGTACGGGGTAAACTCCAGCGGGAATCCAGAAGATTTCTTCCTGTGGATTGCCCGATCCCTTCGACATACAACTCAGGACTACAGCAAGTCGGGCAATGACAACATGGTGTTTTCAATAATTTATGTCACAGAATACTAGAACCCTTGACTTTCATTGTATTTATTTTACAATATTATAGATCGTTATGGATTTAAGATATAGATAAAATGGAACACGAAGATAAAACAAAAGAACAACTAATAAATGAACTGAACGAATTACAGCATAGAATTGGCGAACTAAAAAAGGCAGAAACTGCACGCATCCTGGCAGAGGAGGCGCTGCAGAAGAGTAAAGAAGAGTTCAAACTAGCATTTGAAGATGCAACTGATGCAATCTTCTGGGCAGATCCTGAAAATGGTTTGATTGCAAACTGTAATAAAGCAGCAGAAATCCTTTTAGAGAAAAAAAGAGAAGAGATTGTAGGATATCCTCAAACAGCGATCCATCCCCCTCAAAAAGCAGAATATTATGCTAATGTGTTTAAAAAACACATTGAAGAGAAAGGGGCTGTCGACGAGAGGGCGGAGATAATAACAAAATCAGGTAAGATAAAACCTGTCCACATAACTGCTTCACTAACCACAGTGGGAGGGAAGCCAATAATCCAGGGGGTATTCCGCGATATTACTGAGCGTAAGCAAACAGAACAGCTTCAATTCTCGATCTATAAAATCTCTGAGGCGGCACATTCTACAGACAATCTTGAAGAGCTCTTTCAATCTATTCATGAAGTCATTGGCGAGTTGATGCCGGCAAAGAATTTCTATATAGCCCTATATGACAAAACAACGCAAACAATCAGTTTTCCCTATTTCGTTGATGAGCTTGACAAGGCACCTGCTCCAAGAAAATTGGGCAGAGGAATTACCGAATACGTGATCCGAACAGAAAAACCTTTATTAGCATCACCCGAGGTTTACAAAGAACTGAAGGAGAAAGCCGACATTGAAGTTATTGGTACACCAGATATTGATTGGCTCGGTGTACCATTAAAAATCAGAGAAAAGATCATTGGCGTACTGGCTGTCCAGAGTTATTCTGAAGGCATTAGATATAGCGAAAAAGATGTGAATATTCTCAGGTTTGTTTCTGATCAAGTGGCAATGGTGATCGAACGCAAGAGAGCAGACGAAGCATTGCGAGAAAGTGAAGAGAGACTGAGTGTTTTTATGAACTCAGCGCCTAATGCATTTGCTCTTTTTGATTCAAAACTCAATCTCGTCGAACTCAATGATGTCGGACTAGGAATGTTGCCAGCTGGCACCAATAAAAAAGATGTAGTCGGAAAACATATTACCCAATTATACCCAGATATCAAAGACCAAGAACGATATGTCAAGTATTCGGACGTTGTAAAGACCGGGAAACCAATGTCTGTCGACGATGTTATTCTTCATTCTCAATTTGGCGCGATGCATTTAAACGTGAATGCCTTTAAAGTAGGTGAAGGACTTGGTTTGATTATTACTGATATCACTGAGCGCAAACAAGGAGAGAGGAAACTGAGGATGCTTGCTACAACAGATACATTGACCGAAGTATTAAATAGGGGGTTTGGATTACTACTCTTTGGTAAACAACTTCAGTTGGCTAAACGGAATAGATCAAAGTTGAGCATCTGTTATATAGATGTAGATGGACTTAAAGAAATCAATGATACCTATGGACATCAAGAAGGTGATGAAGTTTTGAAAAAGGTTGGTGGTTTTCTTAAAAAGGCAATGCGAGAAGTTGATATTGTCTGCAGATTAGGTGGTGATGAATTTTTGCTCGTCTTACCCCAGTGTTCAATTGATCAAGCCTTTGCTGCTTGGGGACGAATTGCTCAAAAAAAGGCTGATTTCAACACTAAGGGGATAAAACCTTACAAAATCAGTTTAAGTCATGGTTTTGCAGAATACGATCCGGGTCATGAAAAAACTGTAGATCAACTTATCGCCATTGCTGATCATGAAATGTACAAACATAAGCAATCAAAATCCGTGTAAATGTTATAGTGTTTTCAGCAACGTATGTTTTCCTAATAGCTTTGCTTTTGTCATTGTAGGGAGTATTTTGTAGAATGCCTGCCACGAAAAAAATCTCCATAACTTAATATATCTTGACTTTTTTCCTCCCTGTTTTATAATAAAATAGTTGTATACTCATAGCAAAGGAGTGATGTGTTATTATTTATTTTTTTCTTACACTGTGCGTGGACAGAGAGTTTCGAAACTCAGAATCACTTTCCGCCGAATGGCTGGATTATTGTTAATGAGGATGCCCTTGATGCTTGCTGGTACAGAGACACAACAGAGGGGCATACCAGTGCCCATACTGCCACTTGTTACAATGACACGGCATATGCTGGTCTATTATTCACAAACTTAGATTATCTTATTACACCTCAAGTACTGCCGCAAGCAAGCATCAATGATACCTTACTCAGTTTTTGGTATCGCGCAACAAGCAGTGCAGGATGCAGTCTTGATATCATGGTCTCAACCCTGTCGCCACCTGAAATGCCATCGTTTAACCTTTTGCAATCATTCTATATGACCGAGACATCCTGGACTCAGCAGGTTGTGAGTTTGAGCTCATACAACAATATTCCTATTTACATCGCTTTTAGAATGCGCAAAATCCCAGTTGGCCAACAGTTTTATCTCGATGATATCACGCTTTCTAATATGACTGCACAGCCTCATATATGTAATGGTCGGTTAAGAACAAAAGGACCACCGTCACAAAAATATTTGCAGGTATGGGGTAGCCACAATGAGATGGGTTATGCACACGGTTTTTTGCTCGGCGAAGAGATCATGGCGAATTTCACGCGCGTCATAGTTGGTACAGATAGTTTTCACTTCTATTCTCCAACCGAATACGAAAATGACATTCTTCCATATTATCGTACTCACTTTTATATACCACAAAAATATCAAGATGAAGCGCAGGGTATGTACAACGGTATGTTTGCCAAAGGCGTTGACTTGAACCATCCAGAGCTGGGAAGAGAATTAACCATGGAGGACATACTATGTATCAACGCAGACCCTGACTTTATTGTATCTGGATGTTCAAATATCTCGGGCTGGGGTGAATCGACGATAAATGATGATACATTACAGGGCGGCATGATTATCGCCCGGAATACTGAGGGTGGATTTGGTCAATACACATCAATGGGGAATACATCTTTGATCATCGCATTTGCGCCGGATTCTTCAGGTGAACAAAATTTCTTCATAGTAGGTGGGGCAGGCAGCATTGGTTGTGGTGCTGGCGTGAATCAACAAGGTGTTGGCCTCTGTCGCAATACAGGTAATCATCCAGATACCGCCTATATACCACCGAATTCTTTAATTCCAATTGCCCTTTCTCACCGAAACGCTATTGAAATCATTGATCCGGACTCTAATGGTCTTCATGACATTTTCGACATCATATATACGATTGACCACTCGACTTGTCTAAACACCAAGGATACTCATCTTTTTTCACGCTATGATACGTTTCACCCTATCCCTGCCGGGATTCTA
>JAUWLY010000320.1 GCA_030613445.1 Candidatus Stahliibacteriota bacterium
CTTGTTTTTTTGCGCATAGCAAAGATCATAGTAGAAGTTTTTCAGCACGCCATTTTCAACTATAAGAAAATGTCGGCATGGCGTGGCTTCGTCATCAACTGATCTGGCACCCGGTAGTCTATCATTGAGCGGGTCATTGTAGATGGTCAATTACGTACTGAATAATCGCGCACCGATTTTCTTGCTAATGGGAGATTGTTTTTCATAAACAACCGCACCGTTGGTGGCGCTTTGAAGCCGCCAGGTCAGGGTATGCATACTTTCCGGCATGAATAGAACTTTCATCCTTTTTCCTTTAGGTTTCACTGTTCTCGAAGATTTGTTATACAAATCGATCATCATCATCAGGTCTTCTCCCTGTATTTTCTCAAAGGCTTTGCCGGCGAAGATGCGATGCATTGCTGCATACGAATTCGGATAGACTATTGAAACGACGACAGCATATTCTGAGGTTCTCATTTTAATATCAGTACCAGCGCTGTTTATGATGCGTACTTTTTTAATGGAAGCACCAGCAGTGATGTTGCACTGACCCTTGACCCTTGAACTTATTAGCTCATGAATCCTCTTGCATTCATCGACCAGGTTATGGTTAGACAATTTGCTCAGCGCTGTACTATATGTCTTGAGTCTTGGGGTAGCTTTGGTAAGAGGGAGATCAAATTTTGCTTCAACACGACCCTTTAACGATGCCAGACAATTATCCAAGAGTTCCTTGCGGTTTCTTAAGTTCTTTGTGTAGGCAAAGCCCAGTTTATTGTCTTTTATGATTCGAAGGCTCGTGCCTGACTGAACCTTAGTATCAATGTCACGCAGTTTTCCATTGCCAAAAATCACTGATTCGGTAACTGAATCGCATGAGAATACTTCTGCTTGATTACTGATCGCTATAGCTTGCTCTAGCAATTTGTGCAATTACTTTCCTCCCACAACGATGTTAACGACAAGAATATGTGGTGCTCCATAGCAAGAACGTATATTCACCTGCCCTTTGCCGCAACCGCCGATCTTGCACATGAGTACGTCATCTCCCACAGCGTGTATATTTTGCAGAGTTTTATAGAGGTTACCTGCAATATTAATATCGCGTACCATTTTTCCGAGTTTACCATTTCTTACAAGGTAGCCATACTGGGCACCAAAGGTGAAATTCTCGCCACTCGTCTGTCCGCCTTTTGCATCGAGAATATATAGGCCATTACCCAAACGGTTAAGCAGGTTATCAAAAGTGAGGCTGCCGTTTTGAATGAAAATATTACCCATCCTTATAATCGGTGCATAGCGATAGTCCTCCGCAATACAGTGACCACTAAGTCGTTCTTTGAAGGCAGCCGCTGTGCGTCGGGAATGCAGTCGACCAGCAAGCACGCCATTTTTCATGAGCTGGGTTAGCCTTGCCTTGGTTCCTTCGTCATCATACTTGTAAAAGCCCAGGGTATTAGGTATTGTTGGGTCATCTATTATGTTGAGCGCATCATTACCCAACTTTGCACCAATTTTCATTTTTTTCCGCATACTAACGTTGTTTTCAATCAAATCAGCTTCAGAAAAGTGGCCAAAGGCTTCGTGTGTGAAAACGCCCGCCAGACTCTGATTGAGGATTGCATTATAGACGCCCGCCTTGATTGGATCCGCATTCAGTAGTTGCAGGGCGATCGAAGTCCGCTTTTCGAATTCCTCTTCCTGATTTCTGAGCACAGCAAAGCCATTGCTGCCCCCGATACCTACGCGCACATTCTGGATTAGGGTACCATCCCGGCTTACAATTAGTCCGTTAATCCTTGTGGTAGTGAGCTGCTCTCTGATTCTACTTCCTTCTGTATTCGCGAAGTACTTATCGCGGATGACTTCGCGATAAGTAATATTTGTCGTAGCAATCTTACTTTTCTTAAGCGGAATACGATTGTACTTTCTGGTGAGTTCGAGTTTTTCATCAATAGATATTTGCTGTGGGTCTTCAGCAAGTTCTGGCAAGAAGCAATCAACAATGACTTTGCTCTTAGCAAATCTAATCGGCTTATCGATATTTTTGGAGATCAGAAAAGCATTTTCTTCTGCCCGAGCAATAACTTTATTAATACCTTTTTTGTTCGTAAAAGCTACTGAAGATAAACCGCCGTTCTTCAGCACCCTCAGTACATAGCCGTCTGTGGAATTTGAACTCAGCTGGGTCAACGCGCGACCATTAAAGGCGATCACTGTTTCTTTTTTGATTTCATAACGGATATCTGCATAGTCTGCATCTACTTTTGAAAGTATTGAAGTCAAAATATCAAGCATTGTGTTCCTTTTTTTTGGAAAGTAGAAGAATTATATTGAAATCGGCAGCAAAGTCAAGTTCTCCTTCATTTAGTATTACTAAGCAGAGATGTTAATGATTATTACTAAACGGCGATAATGTCGGGCGTGTTATTTCCTACGTTTTTTCTTACCCTTTTTCTCTTTGATTTTTCTCTTCGCCTTTTTTTCCTTTTTTAGTTTTTTCGCTTTTCCTTTAGCCACCTTCTTTTTGGATATTTTCTTTTCTTCTTTTTCCTTTTTAGTGGCTGGTTGCACGGGTTTCTTTTTTGCCTTCTTCTCTTTCGGTTTCTTTTCCCTTTTCGTCTTTTTCTTTTTGTCTTTCTTGGTTTGGGATTCTACTAGATGGCGCCGTTCGATCAGTTTCCTTCTCATGGTAATAGTATCCTGGTCGGTTTGTTCGACTAGTTCAAGAATTGCCATTTCCGCACCGTCGCCGAGTCTTGGTCCGAGTCGGTAGATTCTCGTGTAGCCTCCATGGCGCTCGCTGAACCTTGGACCGATTTCGTCACAGATTATCTTAACGAGTTTATGGTCTTGAATGTGACGGTAAATCCGTCGCCGGGCGGCAAGATCATTATGCTTGGCGAATTCTATTAGGTGTTCAGCCAGTTTCTTTGTTTCTTTTGCTTTTGGCAAGGTCGTTCTAATTTTTTCCAAAATGAACAAAGAGCGACATTGATTCCGTAACATGGCAATGCGGTGTTCCTTCTTTCTGCCCAATTTCTTTACTCGATCACCATGTCTCATGATTTATTACCTTTGTTTCTCTTCTTCTGCCTTCTCTGAGCCTTTTTCATTTATATGTCTTCTTTCAAGTATTTTTCAACGTCCATTTCAAGCTGTAGCGCTTCCTTAGCCAGATTCTTTTCTAATTCCTTGAGCGATTTTCGTCCGAAGTTCTCATAGGTAAGCAATTCTTTCCCGCTTTTTCTGACAAGATCACCGATTGTCTGAATATTTTCATTCTTGAGGCAGTTAGATGCTCGGACTGATATCTCTAGTTCGTCGATACTCCTCTTCAATATTTCCCGGATGCGGCGATGTTCAGCATCCAATTGCTCTTTCGAAGTGAACTG
>JAUWLY010000041.1 GCA_030613445.1 Candidatus Stahliibacteriota bacterium
CGGCAATTGCTGTGGGATAACGACCATTACCAAAGTCCGCGTTGTATACAGCATAATCGTGGACCCAGAAAGTTAGATCACCGGGCGCTGAGTGTACATTAAGAATACCGGTCGGATTAAAATTGCGGTTGACAACACACATAATATCTGCTGTTTGATTATAAGAGATACACTCGTGTGATGTAATGATTAGACTATAATATGTACATGAATCAATCATAGTTGCCTGACGAAGGCCGCTACCTGGACTGCTGTTTGCCACCCCATCGTCTATTATTGCCTTTTCGACAATCATCGTGGTGGTTGTCGAAAATAGCATACCCACCATTAATACCACTGCTAGTATATACTTCATTTCATTCTTCTCCTTGCTCAGTGTACAACAACAATTGAGCGAGTTTGCTTGCCAGCTTCTGTGTCAAGAACTAAGAAATAAGTTCCATTGGCCAATTCGCTCGTGCGCAGATCTGCCGAGTAAACACCAGCAGGTTTATGACATTGCTCAATCATTTTCACCAAGCGACCATCAACACTGAAAAGTTTAAGCGATACATTGCCAGAAACAGGAAGAGCGTAGGAGATGTATGAACGATCTGCTGCTGGATTGGGGAAAAGATTGAATGTGAGTTTACTCGGTACATCAGTTTCATTTTCTTCTATACCTACTTGAAGCTCCAAGAAGTTAACGTATATACTGGGTGCCACTCCATTGTCATAAGCCCACATTAAGTCCATGTCCTCTGAAGGCAATCGACAAGTAGCGTATACACTATAGGCACGTGCTCTACTCGCATCAAATCTCTTGGCTAATTGAGGAAACGAAATTCTTTGAGTACCACTTGAAGTCATATTCTGCGGAGTCCCCCAGATAAGACCCTGATCTGTTGATTGAACAAAATACATATCATGGAAGGCTTGTGAGTCTTGCTGAGCAGTTCTCGACTCAAGATATGTCACTGCAGCATAGTTGCCAGCAGTTGCAATTGTCGGATAAAAGTTCTTAGGATCTGATGGATTATTAATCTCAACGCAGGGTTGTCCCTCTGTGTGACAAACATAAACCTTACCGTCTTGCGGATATTCGAGATTATCACCATTCATGATAGCAAAAACAATAAGAGGATTACCAGCATCAGTGACTACTGCCTGCATACCATTATTATGATAGATTTCGTTATTTGCATACGGGGTTGGCCAGATGAGATTATAGGTCTGTTCACCACTCCAGGTCACACCATCGGTTGTTGTCTGATAGTACATATTCAAATCAGGGTCAGTATATACAATAATAGCAATCCCGGCAGTAAGATTACAATCCCATCCTACATAATAACGTGTATCGGCGGGTGGGGTCAGTCGGCCGCCGGCCTGTTGAGTACCCAGATCTGCAGAAAAGGTTCTATAGTAAAACCCCCAGGGAGATGTAGAATAGCAAATAAAGCAGATATCACCTGTGGGCAGTTCCTTGCCAATAACTGTTTGGATCTGATAAGAACCCGGCATTAAATCTACTGGGTCATCCCAGAATTGTGAGTACCAACCGCCTGAACAGTATTGTGCCCCAGCACCACCCCAGCTAGGTATTGATGTCAACCAAGGAAATGACAGATAGGGTCCTTGAGTTCCAGCAATTGCTGTGGGATAACGACCATTACCAAAGTCCGCGTTGTAAACAGCATAATCGTGGACCCAGAAAGACAAATCACCAGGAGCTGAATGGTAATTCAAAATCCCTGTTGGGTCGAAGTTTCGGTTGACAATACCGATCATATCATTAGTCGGATCATAGGCACAGCACTCATGGAGCTGAAGGGCCATACTGTACTGGTTGCCACAAGAATCAACCATGGTTCCCTGAGGAAAACCAAAACCTGATGAATTGCCAGGTGTACCATCGTCCATTATTGCTCTCTCGACAATAAGTGTTGTTGTGGCAAACGCCAAACCAACTATTAACGCTACGCATAGTATATACTTCATTTTATTCCTCCCGCTTTTAATATGATAATAAACAGATTGTGTTTGTCAAGGGGCTGAATCGCTGACTCCTCTCCACTTTTTGTAAAGCGTTGTCAATATTACTCATTTACAGCATCATGGTTCTTGTCATTGCGAGCGAATCCTGATAGTAAGCAGGATGAGCGCGGCAATCTCAGCATAGCTTAAAGAGGCAATGTCATGTTTTTTCGATATTTTTCTCTGCCTATGAGATTGCTTCGTCACTTCGTTCCTCGCAATGACAAATTAAGGTTCCAGAAAAGTGGAGAGGAGTCAGACTAAATCGTATTCGTGCTTTATCCCGCTTCGTATTATAATTCCATAAATAGAATTGCGGGATTTACCGGTCATTATATGTATCAATATGAAAAATCGGGATAAGTCGTGTTCGTATTTTAAGTTTTCGATTTCTATTATCCTCAGTGTACAACAACAAGCGAGCGAGTTTGCTTACCAACTTCTGTGTCAAGAACTAAGAAATAAGTTCCATTGACCAATTCGCTCGTGCGCAGATCTGCCGCATAAACGCCAGCTGGTTTATGACCATTTTCGACTATTTTCACCAAGCGGCCATCAACACTGAAAAGTTTAAGCGATACATTGCCAGAAACTGGAAGTGTAAATGAGATGTGTGCATGATCTGCTGCAGGATTTGGGAAAAGATTGAAAGTGAGTTTACTCGGTACATCAGTCTCATTCTCTTCTATACCTACTTGAAGCTCCAAGAAGTGCACATAGATGCTCACTGACACGCTATTATCATAAGCCCACATTAAGTCCATATCCTCTGATGCTAATCGAGTAGTAGCATAAACAGAATAAGCCCGGTCTCTTGCAGCATCGTAACTCTTGGCAAGTTGAGGGAACGAAACCCTTTGTGTACTCCATGGAGTCATATTCTGCGGAGTCCCCCAGGTAAGACCCTGATCTGTTGATTGAACAAAATACAGATCATGGAAGGCTTGTGAATCTTGCTGAGCAGTTCTTGGCTCAAGATATGTTACTGCAGCGTAGTTGCCAGCAGTTGCAATTGTCGGATAAAAATTCTTGGGATCTGATGGATTATTAACCTCGACACACGGCTGCCCTTGGGTATGACAAACATAGATCTTACCGTCTTGCGGATATTCGAGATTATCACCATTCATGATAGCAAAAACAATAAGGGGATTACCAGCATCAGTGACTACTGCTTGCATACCATTGTTAAGAGTCATCACATTGCTTGCATATGGATTTGGCCAGATAAGATTATAGGACTGTTCACCACTCCAGGTCACACCATCGGTTGTCGTCTGATAGTATATATTCAAAGCAGGATCAGTGTATATAACATATGCGATACCCGCGGTAAGATTACAATCCCATCCTACATAATAACGTGTATCCGATGCTGGAGTCAGTGAGCCGCCGGCAATTTGAGTAGACAGATCTGCAGAATAGGTTGTATAGACAAGCTTATAGGGAGATGCTTCACAGATAATAAAGCAGATATCACCTGTAGGCAGTTCCTTGCCAATAACGGCCTGAACGTGCTGATCGCCCGGACCTAAATTAACTGAATCATCAATCCATAAGCCACTAAACCAACCGTTACAGTATATAGCAGCCCAATAAGGCGGCAAGATAGTAAGAAAAGAAACATATGGACCTATTGTGCCGGCAAAAGTCGAAGGATAAAGCGCCGCCCCAGAATCCGGATTATAAATACTGTAATCGTGGACCCAGAAAGACAAATCACCAGGAGCTGAATGGTAATTCAAAATCCATGTTGGACTGTAATTTCGATTGACAATACCTATTGCATCTACAAAGGGATTATAGGTAATACACTCAGGGTTCTGAAGCGCCATGGTATATTGGTTTCCTGAAGAATCAATTACAATGGATTGTTGTATATTATTCGCGAACGTGATTTGCGTAGCTATGAGAAGCAAGTAAACATATTTCATTTTTCCCTCCCGGTCACTATGAACATATTTACTCCAGCTTTACGACTTTTTGGACTGATGAAAAATCGTTACCTTCGAAATATACGAAGTAAATGCCAGTAGGTTCATCACCTTGCCAGATGATTTGGTCTGATAGTCTTATAGTCGCATCGTCGAATTGTCTAATCAACTGCCCTGTTGCATCGAAGATTTTGATTGTAGCTTGGGTTTCGGAGTTTGGGATTTGGAACTTGATATTCGTCTGCTTTGAGAAAGGATTCGGGAAAACATCTAATAAGCGTAGGACGTGCGGCGAAAGGCGTAGAGCGGTTTCTTCAATCCCGACCCGCGGTGCATAGTCAAAACATATATAGATAGGTACCCCAGGGGTCCAATAAGGGTCATAATCAGCTGCTGCATAGACAAAATATACACGATTTCTTAGTGTGTCAATTCTCTTGGCTAATTGCTGTACTCCAAAATGCAATGAGTCGTTCCCATATGTAAGATTCTCTGGAATTCCCCAGGTTACGCCATTGTCAGTTGACCAGTTTATGAAAATATCGTTCCAACATAAGGAGTCATTAAGGTTGTTTCTCGGTGTATTATAAATGACTGCCGCATAATCTTTACCCGTGGCGATTGTGCAGTAAAAACTTTCTGTATCTGGGGCACCAAATGTTGAAGAGACTTCGACACAAGGTTGTCCTTCTGTATGAGAGATATACACTTTTGAATAGTATGGATATGTAGTGTCTGCACCATTTTGATTATCAAAGACAAGAAGCGGATTGCCTGCATCAGTCACGGCCATCTGTTTAAAGCTAATAACATTATCAGTATACGGTTCAGGCCAGACCATGTTATAGGAAAACGGTCCGTTCCAGCCGCCACCAGTATTAGTACAATAATATATGTGCAGGCTGTCATCATAGTAAAAGACATAAGCAGTACTTTCATTGACATCGTATCCCCAATAGTAATAATGGCGGTCATTTGGGGTGAGCCAACCGTAGTCAAGAAGTGAACTCAAATCTGAGGTGTAAGTGCGATATTGGAGTCCCCATGGAGCGGTCGAACATAGAATAAAACACAGATTACCATCTGGCGACTCTTTGCCAATAACTCTCATAGCACACTGATCGCCCGGTCCTAAATCAACAGGATCATCCCAGAAACTAGTAAACCAACCGCCTGAACAGTATTGTCCACCAGCACCGCCCCAGGCAGGTGGATCTACCAGCCAAGGAAATGACAGATAGGGTCCTGTAGTTCCGGCAATTGATGTGGGATAACGAGCATTACCAAAGTCCGCGTTGTAAACAGCATAATCGTGGACCCAAAAGGACAAATGACCAGGAGCTGAATGGTAATTCAAAATCCCTGTTGGGTTGAAGTTTCGGTTGACAATACCCATAGCATCAGCAGCGCGGTTATAACTAATACATTCATGCATCTGACCCCAAAGTGTATTTCCATTGCGACACGAATCAACAATGGTCTGCTGCCTGCCGCAGGCTATTTGTCTACTCGTTACACAATCAACAGGTATATCTGTCCAATTCTGCATTTCTGCGGCTGCCAGTATACCGGTTATTAAAATAACGATGCAATATTTCATAATAACCTCCTCCACTATATTATACTTTTTATTATGTCTGAAACCGAACAGGGTTGTCGCCGTAAAGCATTAAGTTACAACGGTTTCCTGAGAAGCGTATTCTTTCTTGACAACTTATGCAGTTTTTGGTATAATTTCCCCGCAAAATGAATACAAGATTGAAAAAACGTATTACTGCGGTTGAGTATTACTTGATGCAAAAAAAATCATTGAGAGCGAGCGCAAGAAAATTTAAGATTTCGCATCTTACATTATGGCGCTGGGTCAATTGGTATAAGCAGGGAGGCAAAGAAAACTTAGACAGAGAACAGATTTTCAAACCGTGGAATAAATTTGAACGAATCATAGAAAACAGAATCGTTTTGCTCAAAGAAAAAAATCCATCGCTGACTGTTTCTAAAGCAAAAGCTATATTATTAAAACAGGAATTGAACGTATCTACTAATGGTATATGGTCAGTGTGGAAACGATATGGCTTAGTTGGTTTAGCAAAAATAACTAATGAGGAGTTCTTTGATGTATTACCTGTTAAAGCACATGCGGTATCACCACTCCTTAAGCGAGCGAAAGATCTTCTGAACGCATTTGATAATATCCAATTTGCAGAATACTATAAGAAAGCACGTCGTTTAAGACTATCTTTAGAAAAGAAAAAACTGAATTACACTGCCATGCGAGTTGGTATTACTGAAGCAGTTGCCCTTTCATGGATTGCCAAGTCTGAAAAACACTTGTCATTGATCTACCATTTGAGAAAATGGATGCCAAAAAGAGGTAATCTCTATCTGAGATATCAACTCATGCTTCACGAAGGGATTGCACATGCTCGATTGCTCAAAATAGAAAAGGCTTTACTCTGTGCAAAACAATGTCATAAGATTCTGAAAAAAATTCAAAACGTACCGCAGCTATGGCGCGAACTTGCAAATCTCTATTATCATATCGGCAGATGTAATGACGCACTTCAAATAGTGGAGAAGATTCTCAATGGTGATTTTGGTACATTTAATAGAAATGATAGAGATTTTTTCTATGCAGACCGTGCAAATCTCCTGGCAACATCAGGACAATATCGACAGTGTCTTGCTACATTAAATAAGATAGATGAACGGAAACCGGTATTTCGTGCTTTGATCCTAATGCTTCGTGCTCAGTGTATGCTTGGTCAGGCGAATATCTATGAAGCTGCAGGCTATGCAAGACGGGCTATTGAATTAGCGCAGAAGAATGAAATTCTTACCTCTCTGCATGCTGCATCATTGATATTTGCAGGGATATCAGCAGCAGCTGGCGAAGGTACAAAGGCGCGCGCTGTTATTCGTCGATTAAATCCGCTTTTTAAGAGATCTAGGATGGAAAAAAATGTATTTGTCAGAGAGTTCCTATCATCATCTAATACCAGAAGGTTGTGTATGAGAAAATACAAAGTCGAAATGTTGTCCCATCCAGTGTGTTTATTGGTTTTTCTCATGGCAAAGGCTTCATCAACATTAAAATTAACTGATTATCGCCACGCCTACAACTATGCTGCCACACATAATCTGCTGGGACTTTTTCACAGATTTTTGCTTTTTTTTCCTGAACCTGTGATAAAGATTTTAGCAAAGGGCAAGTTTTCTGGTCTGCCAAAACAGTATTTACAATTACCTGTCTACAGACAAGATATCCCAGTGTACCGTATCGACTTTCTTGGTACAGTGCAGATTTACTGTGGCAATCGCATAAGGAAAAATATACCACCCAAGGATATGGCATTTATAATCTATCTTGCGACTGTCAAGACAAAGAGAATACCGGTGAATATCATATATCAGAAATTTTGGCCAACCAGCCAAAAGCCGTCGCGCAATCTATCACATCTATTGGTTCGCATAAGAAAAGTGTTGAAGTTAGCGACGCATTATATAAATATAATACAAGATGATCTCCAGTGTGAGTGCCAATTTATCACTGATTACGAAGAATTTGAAACGCATATTGCGCAGGCTAAGGCATTGGAGCGGATCGATAAGTGGAAAATGGCTGAAAAAGTATACTGCCAGGCATTTTTACTTTTTAGAGAAAAACCATTTGCGAGAATGTACGATAGTTTTTCTGAGGAAAAAAGATTAGAGGTCATTTTCAAGTTTGAAGAAAATGCCCGCCATTTTATTGAAGAGCTCAAAAAAAATGGGGATAAGCAGAAGAAGATTTCTGATGCTGTTACAATAACACTGCAGAGAATCACAGAGATCGCACCAAGTCTTCAGGGTTGCCTTTTTGAAAGTTTAAGATATAATTGACCCGTGAAAGTTGATATCATAAAGAAAGTGCAAGACACAGTTCAAAGCACTGACCAGAAGTATAATATGTTTAAGGGTGTGAAAAGGGCAGTCATTGCGTTCTCCTCTGGTCCGGATTCTGTTTGTCTTCTCGACGCGCTGTTCAATCTTTACCATGATAAGATAGACTTCCACCTTGTTTATGTAAATCATGGGTTACGGCCCCAGGAAAATCTAAGGAAAGAAGAGGCGCTAACAAAGAAATACGCCCTGAAATATAATATCAAGTATAAAATAATCTATCTCAAAATTTTAAGAACAAATCTTGGCATCGAAGGAACAGCACGTCAAATGCGCCACAAGGCATTATGTAAATACCTGAGGAGAATCAGGGGACAAGTAATTGCGCTTGGTCATAACCTGGATGATGTTGTCGAGACGTTCTTCATGAACTTGATCAGAGGTAGTGGCGCGCGGGGTTTGAGGTCAATCCCGGCAAAGCGCCAACCATTTGTCAGGCCGCTAATAAATCTAAAGAAAACCGAGATTATGAAATATCTAGGAAGTAAAAGACTGGATTATTCTTTGGATGAGACAAATCGGCTTTTAGATTATCGCCGTAATCTACTAAGACACAAGATCATACCAAAATTCCTCAAGATTAATCCAGAATTGCACCAGGTCATTGAGCGAACCATCGATATTATCAGACAGGATGATGAATTTCTTGAAGGACAAGCTCGTAAGGCGTACGAAAAGGTGGCGGAGCGAAAATCTGGTCATATTTCGCTTGACACAAAGAAGTTATTGAAGTATAATCCAGCTGTCCAAAACAGGGTGGTAATGAAAGCAGTAAAAGACCTGCATGGTGTTCTTGATGGTTTTGAAAGTAAACATATTACGCAAATACTAGGTCTAAAGGATAAAGAGAGCGGCAAAAAGATACATTTGCCCAAAAAACTGTATGCGCAGAAAGAATATAATAAGGTAATTGTTGGAATTCCAAAGTTGCGCAAACAGATTGAGATAGCTGTGGATACCGAAAGAGATTTCTTGGTCATCGGTGATCTTCTTGTTAAGATACGCACCGAGACACAATTTGATTTGAGTAAATTAAAACCGGATTGTGAGGTTTTTGACTTAGATGGGCTTGAGCCGCCACTGCTGATAAGAAGCAAGAGGGATGGAGATTTTATTGTAACAAAGATTGGCAGAAAAAAGGTCAAGAATATTTTCCAAGAACGTAAAACACCTCTGCACCGGCGAAAAGAAATAATGATGCTGTGTGATAAAACAGGTATCCTTTGGGTAATTGGCATAGCACGTTCTTCCCGAGCCTTTATCAGGAAGAGCACAAAGAAGATATTGGTGGTGAGTTTTGCACATTCTAATTAAGCAAGAAACTATTTTGCAGAAAGTGCGAGAAATCGGTCAGAGAATAAACGATGACTACCAAAATAAAAACCCGGTTATTATTGGCGTTTTGAAAGGATCTTTTATGTTCTTATCTGATTTACTAAAAGCTGTGGATATCCCAGTTGAGGTCGATTTTGTTTCAATCTCGAGTTATAACGGGAAGGAATCAAGCGGTGAAGTGAAACTGGTGCAGGATATTTCATCTGATATCACAGACCGTGATATAATAATAGTCGAGGATATAATCGACACCGGTCGTACGCTTAGATTCCTGCTCGACCGTTTTAGCGCATTAAAGCCGCGCAGCGTGGCAGTATGTTCTCTGCTTAATAAGCAGGATGACCGTCAGGTCGATATCCATATTACATATCTCGGTTTCAATATCCCCAGTGTTTTTGTTGTTGGTTATGGTCTTGATCAATCCAATAAGTATCGTAACCTTAATTTTATTGGAGTAGCAAATGGTAAGTAAACAACCACCCAAAAAGCGCGCTCTGCAAACGCTTGTGATCTGGTCAGTCATCATCATCGCTGTCTATATTATCATACTACAGGTTGTTAATCGAGGCGTCCAGGCAGTTGATATCCCATATTCAATTTTCTTGCAGGAGTTGAGAAACAAAAATATCTATGAAGTCACCATAACCGAGCGCTCTATCAAAGGCAAACTCAGATCATCGATATCATTCGAAGCCAAACAGGACTTTTCTGAATTTACCACCCTGATTCCCTTTGAAGACCCAAAACTAGCAGAAGAATTAGTCCAGTACGGCGTTAGGGTTGTCGCCAAGCAAAAATCCAGCTGGGGAAACATCCTGATAAGTATTGTTCCCTGGCTACTTCTGATCGGCGTATGGATTTTCTTTATAAGACAGATGCAGTCTGGTCAAAATCGCGCCATGGGGTTTGGACGAAGTCGCGCAAAGATCATGCTGGAAAATAAACCTTCAGTTACTTTTGATGATGTTGCTGGAGTTGAAGAAGCCAAACAAGAATTGACCGAAGTAATAGAGTTTTTAAAAGAACCGAGAAAGTTCACGCGCCTTGGTGGAAGAATTCCAAAGGGCGTGCTCCTACTCGGACCGCCAGGGACTGGTAAAACATTAATGGCTAGGGCAGTTGCCGGTGAGGCACAAGTGCCTTTTATATCAATTAGTGGTTCGAACTTCGTGGAGATGTTCGTTGGAGTTGGGGCTTCACGGGTTAGGGATCTCTTTGATCAGGCAAAGCGCAATTCACCTTGTATTATTTTTGTCGATGAAATCGATGCCGTAGGTCGGTTACGTGGTGCTGGTTTGGGTGGTGGACATGATGAGCGTGAGCAGACCCTAAACCAATTACTCGTTGAAATGGATGGTTTTGAAGTAAATGAAGGTGTTATCCTCATGGCCGCGACTAATCGTCCCGACATACTTGATCCAGCTCTATTAAGACCAGGCAGGTTTGACCGAGTCGTCGTGCTTGATCGCCCTGACGTACGTGGTAGATTGGGTATTCTCAAAGTCCACACGCGGAAAAAACCGTTGGCTAAAGATGTTGATAAACAAGTGCTGGCACGTGGTACGCCAGGGTTCTCCGGAGCAGACCTCGCGAATATGGTAAATGAAGCTGCCTTACTTGCCGCACGACGTAATAAGAAAGTAATAACTATGCAGGAATTTGAAGATGCCAAAGACAAGATATTGATGGGTGTGGAAAGAAAAAGCCTGCTTATTTCTGATGATGAGAAGAGCTTAACCGCTTTTCATGAATGCGGGCATGTCCTCGTTGCTAAATCCTTGCCTGGTATGGACCCCATACATAAGGTAACTATAATACCACGAGGTATGGCTTTAGGTTTGACCCAGGCATTGCCTATTGATGAGCGCCGGACCTATTCTAAGACATATTGTGAGAATCAACTCGCTTTTATGCTTGGCGGTAGGGCGGCAGAGAAAGTCGTGCTTGGCGACCTATCAACTGGTGCTGGTAATGATATCGAAAAGGCTACGAAACTGGCGCGTAAAATGGTTTGTGAGTGGGGCATGAGTGAGAAGTTGGGACCATTGACTTATGGTGAGAAGCAAGAGGAGATATTCTTGGGCCGTGAAATAGGTATGCATCGAGATTACTCAGAAGATACAGCGCGCGATATAGATGATGAAGTCAAAAAGCTTGTTGAAATTGCAGAACGTCGTGCAGTGGCTATTGTCAAGAAGAATATCAAGAAACTCAAAGCATTAGCTGTAGCACTGCTTGAAAAAGAGATTCTTGACAGCAAAGAAATTGATAAGATTTTAGGTGTTCGTACTAACCAAAAAACAGTAACTAAGAAGAAGAAAAACAATGAAAAAAGAAAACAAAAAGGCAATTGAAAAAGCCGTAAGAATAATCCTTAAGGCAATTGGAGAAAATCCAAGAAGACTTGGATTAAAAGATACGCCACGCCGTATCGCCGATATGTACGATGAGATCTTTGCTGGTGTGAAACATGACCCTAAAAGAGAACTTAAAACATATAGGGCAAAAAATGAAGATGAGATGATAATCATCAAAGACATCCCCTTTTATTCAATTTGCGAACACCACTTGCTGCCATTTTTTGGCAAGGCACATATGGTTTATATCCCCAAGAAAAATAGGATCACTGGATTTTCCAGTCTAGTAAGAGTCATTGATATCATGGCTAAAAGACCGCTTGTTCAGGAAAGACTGACCCATGAGGTCGCTGATTTCTTGATGGAAAATCTCAAACCCATGGGGGTTTTGATTGTCATCGAAGCAGAACACCTCTGCCTTTCCATGATCGGTGTGAAGAAACCTGGTACACTCACTGTGACTTCGGCGATACGCGGGGCAATGTGCAGAGCATCAACGCGTGCCGAAGCATTTTCATTAATAAAAGGTGAGTAATAGGAGCAAGTGATATGATTTACAATAATTCTATGATAAAAATACCGCTTTATATATATAGAATGTGTAAAAATGTAAAAAATGTCCAAGTGTGTGCAGTGCTATTCCCGGTTTTGCTGTGCTTTATCAATCTTGCATTTGCTGATATCGACAACCTCACTTTGCTTGGTCATAATGAACAAAATCCCTACCATATCATGGATGTTGAAGTGGTTGCTGATAATGCATACATTGCTAACGGTCTTGGATTTGGGCTTGAAGTATACAATATCGCCGATCCAACTAATCCACAGCGCATATTCAACGATGCGTCTTCTGCCTGGCGCTGCCGAGCGTACGGCGATACAATGTTATTTGTGTATCACCGTCGTTCCGGGGTAACGATATGGGATATTTCGGGTTCCGGGAGTCCAGTGCAGCTTGGGCAGTATGACCCTCCGGGCAGCCTTGAAGCACTTGAAGGTGGCGCATTGGTCGATGATATCTTGTACTGTGCTGTACACCAGAACGGTATCTATGAAATCGACATAAGTAATCCCGCGAACCCACAAAAGATTGGTGGGATAGCATTGACCAACTCTGCTACTTGGAACATCGAAGCGCAGGATTCTTTTCTCTTTGCTGCAAACGGACGTTTTGGTTTGTCAATCATAGGGCTTGCTGGTGGTTTGCACGAAGTGGCAAATCTTCCCATTACCCGGACTGGCCAATGATATCGTCCTGGACAGTACGGTGGCGGCGATTTCGCTAGGTGCTGACGGCTTTGCCACTATCGACATCACAGATCCATACAATCCAGTGCTGATGGACGTCGTGACAACTGATGGTTGTGTTTGGGGCTCTGGTATTAGAGATCACCACGTAATCACTGGTGCCTGGCGGGTTATGGAATTATTTGATATCTCAGACCCTTACAATATCGCAAAAATAGGTTGGGATAATACAAAGACCTGGGCACATGGTGCTGATATTAGAAACGATAGTCTCATTGTCGTTGCTGATTGGCGCGGCATGTCCTGTTATGAAATCGGTAATGATCCTGGTGCTGATATTGATCTCTATCCACAGGTCATTGATTTTGGTTTGGTGAGTGGTACAAAGGACACTGCAGTCATTGTCTACAATTCGGGTTCTGCTACCCTAAGTGTCAGTTCAATCAGTGCACCTTCGGGGATCAGCCTCAGTCCTAATACTTTTTCAGTACAACCTGGTGATTCACAGCTGGTTACGGTTACAGCAACTGGTTCAGGTAATGTTAATGGATTTGTAACATATTATTCAAATGACCCAGATGAAGCGAGTAAAACGCAGGAAATTTACAAGAACAACACAAGTTTTCCCCAGGTTGGATCTTTAGCACCGGATTTTACACTCTACGGTTCAGACAATAACTGG
>JAUWLY010000103.1 GCA_030613445.1 Candidatus Stahliibacteriota bacterium
ATAAGACCCGATCCTCAACATTCTTCAACTCCTGGCTGTCACCCCTGAAAGTCTTGACTCAAATGGAGTCTTCGACCCCGCATAAGCGGATTTCGGGTCACTCCGCCAGAAGGCGGATTTCAAGGCACCGCTAACTCCCCGCCTAGCACGACCGTTATTAACGTACAAAAGCAGTTTTTTCAAAAAGAAATTCGCTCGGCTTGATGCCGCAAGTACCAATGCCTCGCCTTACCAATATCGTCTGGAAATTCTCAACATTCCTCAGATTAACTTCTGCCAATCTCTGATAGTCTGGTGTTCTCATAGCCATAGCAAGTTTGTCATCAGCAGACCAGCCGTTCATTTTAATGACCATATCTCTTGCGACCCTGGGATTTCTTGCGAGATAACTGAGGGTTGCCTCAACAGAGGTCTTGATACGTATTGCGGCAAGCTTATTCTCTTTAGTGACATAGCTTTCACGCATTACAATTGCTGCATAGGGCATGGATGGAACAACATAGTAAGAAATGACACCTTCCATCAAAACTTGACTGCCATTAAACACATGATAACCACGATAAGGGTCAATAAGATAAAGTACATCCGCTTTATCATCTGCAAACGCGGTCGCAATCTCCTCGGCTTGCAAAGGAACTTGGATGACTTTAATTATATCATCTTCAGCCATTTTTGCCAAGATAAGGTTGATTAAGTATTCATCGCTTGCCAGGTATCCTAATCGTCTACCTTTAAGGTCTCTTAATCTAGTGATTTTAGTCTTCGCCGGCACAACTATCGCATCCAAATCCTTGCCTGACTTAATCTCTATGGAGCTCATTACTTTAATCGTGTCACCGTTACTCACCGGTGATAGCATAAGCCAGTACCAGGGCACAGCAACAATATCGTATAGGCCATCTTTTAACCCCTGTAAAGGATTCCCTTGGATCTCAACAAATACCGGATCAATTTTTTCTAAAAGAAAGTATTGTCTGGTGGTATCCTCTTTGGCTACATAAAATGGTACTGATGTAAAGGATTTGTCAACACCTATCCTGATCTGTGAAGGCAGCGATTGTTTGTACTGTGGATAGCCAACAACAAATAAAAGAACCAAAGCTCCGATAAAGATAAGTACACTCAATAACCTTTCCTTTGGTTTGATGCCCATTACTGCTCCTTCTCTAATTTCTCTATCTTTTGTAGATATTCCAGCGCCTTTTTCGTATTACCTATTTCTCGATAGCAAAAGGCGAGGTTTCTCATAGCATCTATGAACTTGGGATTGAAAACCAAAACTTTACCTTCAAGTAGGTCAATTGCTTTCCGGTAGTCCTTTAGCTGAGAATGGATAACTGCGATATAGAACCATGCATAAAGATCATCTGCCTTTAGTTCGGTGATCTTCTCAAAGTAACCGAGTGCATCTTCATACTTTTCTGCCCTAATAAATAACTCGCCGGCATAGAATAGTGCATCAAGGTCTTCGGGCGATAGATCAAGGCTCTTCAGTACATAATTCAAGGCGTTCTTGTTGTTCTTGAGATTGTAGTGGGACATGCCACCTAAATAATAAGCCCGGGATAGACCTTGCGCCAGCTTACAGAATCTATCGATATTCTTTCGCTGCGTTGTTAGTCCCGCATCGAAACCGAGTTTTACCTTAATTAATCGATCGAGTTCTTCACTATTTTTATCAGCCCATAATTTCATTATTTTCTGTGCAAAGAGCTTATCGATTTCAGGGAGATTCGTGAAAAGAATTTTTGCTGCACCTTTATATTTCTTGTCAAAATGCTTAATCGCATCATCAAACTTCACAAGTGCCGAATCATATAGTTTCCTGTCAAAAAATGATTTACCAATAAGGAAATATGCCTGGGGGTTCCCAGGATCGAGTGTCAATGCTTTTGCGTACGCCTGGTCAGCAAGATCTTTCTTGCCCTCTACAGCATAAATCCCCCCTCTAAGGATGTAGATATCGACTTTATCCGGATTTAAAAGCTCGCAGAATCTCAAGTCTTTAAGTGCTGTTTCATATTTCTGCTCTAGCTCAAGCGCCACTGCAGAATTGTAAAATGCTTGCCAATAGACTGAAAGGTTATTTTTGTCCTTAAGTATCCACTTAAGCGTACTCAACGAATCGGTACTGATAGCGTCGTGAAATGCCTTGCTTGCTGCGGTCCAATGGGTAAGACCAATCTCTGTTTTTGCCAACAGGCAATACAATTCATAATTATTGGGGTCACTTTTAAGACCGATCAAAACCTGTTCTTTTGCCCTCTGATACTCATGACGTTGAATATAGATATTCGCTGAATTGATCGCAGTTGACGGGCAGCCCACAAACAAAATCAGTAAGCCCAGCAAGAGTAATTTCTTCATCTTACCTCCTTAATCGTTATTCTAATGATATTTGGAGGAAAGTCAATAACCAGAATGGCGTCGTAATCAGTTGTACGGCATGGCAGCCAGTATCGTCCAACGGCATCGTGACAGGGCTGGAAAAGACCATAAGCCACCATCGATAAAAACAAAAGGTACTAGTCTTTCGTATTTAACGGGGCGAGCTGCGGGATTCCTCACTGTGTTCGGAACAAGCTGCGCAATCTCATAGGCAGAGAAAAATCTCGAAAAAACATAACATTGTTTCTTTAAACTACGCTGAGATTGCCACGCTCATCCTGCTCCCTGGCAGGATTCGCTCGCAATGACAAGAACCCTGGTGTTGTAAAAGAGCAATATTGACAACGCTTTACAAAAAGTGGAGAGGAGTTAGCTGATCAGCTCTTGATTTTTCGAGGATTTAGCATATTATTAAGCCACATGTCACTTATCAGTATAGCCAGTCTCTTTCTTGTAATAATGACCAAACCGCTAATTATTGATTCAATCATATATGCTGTCGACCTGCCCACAATGGAGATTAGAGAACAGGTAATAACCGGCTCAATCATTGATTACAGCATAGACGATTATCTATATGTGTTGACCGCACGCTATCTTTATAAGATAGATCCGGATTACTTATCGCTAAGGGATCGGATACCTTTACCCCAACGATTCAATTATATCGCCACAAATATTGACGAGGTAATTTTAATAACCAGCGGTGAAATTATCCTCCTGGACAAAAAAAATCTAGCTTTTAAAACCGGCATCGGTATTGAATACGGTGACTACCGACCCATGGTTTCTCGCAACAACACAATTGCGCGGGGACATAATAATATACTCAATCTGTTCATTGATGCGGAGGGGAAAACGATAATTAAAATATTCGATTTGACCACGGGTCGCCTTCTAAAGAAAAGAACCATATCCAGACTAGTTGCTTACCGATACTATGCCGATGATAACCTCATTGTCACTTTCGATATCGAAAATAAAATAATCCTATACGATTTGTTACTAAATAAGCAAAGTAAATTCATACTAAACAACCCTGGAAATGAATTTGAACGGTATGAAAATGGTTATCTAATTTACAGCGCGGAAGCGATTTTTTTTGTCACAAAACATGGTAAATTAATAGATTTCCAGCCAATTCCTATTAAAAATCAGGAAGTAGTCGAGAGATTTTTGTTCGTTACTGAGCATGGGATTGTCTTACTGGATTCCTTAACTTTAAGACCCAAGGTGATATTCAAAGGTGCTGTGGAGTTTGCAAGGCTATTCCAGGTGCAGTCAGATGACTATGACTATGCACTTGCCTTAGACCAGAATGGCAATTTCAATTTACTCAACTTGAACACCATGGTGATGATATCAATGACCGAAGCAGAAGATAGAATACCAGAAAAAATCGCCGGGCTATCCACTGCCGCAAGTGATTCACTGTGGTATTTCCAGATTGGTGCATTTTCCAATAACCATAATGCTCAGCAAATGTACGAAGAGATAAGACAACGTAATATCCCGGTGTTTATTGATTCGACTGATCTTTATCGCGTTAAATTCGGTGGTTTCCAAGACAAGTTCAAGGCGATCGAGATTGTCGAAAAAGCCGATCTTGATGGCTGGTTTATTCTCCAAAAAAGAATCGAACAGCCAGATTTTGCTGAGTTTATTATAGGACTAAAGAAATTTGAATTGAAGGATGGGATCATAACAAGGAGTGACTAATGAAGAAAATAATAGAAACCGCCCAGGCGCCACGAGCAATCGGTCACTATTCTCAGGCGGTATCAATTGGTGATTTGGTTTTTACAGCCGGACAGATCGCGCTCTTACCAGAAACCAATGAAATGGTTGATGGTGATGTGGCAAAGCAAACAAAACAAGTGCTTGATAATTTGAAGGCAGTGCTCGAGGCAGCTGGCGCTAATCTGTCAAAGGTCATAAAAACAACCGTGTATTTAACCGTACCAGAACATTTTGCTCCAATGAATGATGTTTATGGACAGTATTTTACTGAGGAACCACCTGCTCGTGCCACAATTTTTGTTAAATCTCTGCCCAAGGGCGCGCTCGTTGAAATCGATGCCATCGCTCGATTATAAAACGATTCAGGGATCTCTGAACATTAGATTCAAAAAGAGAACTCTATTAAATTTAGCCCTTACGCATTCATCATATAGAGATCCCCAGAACAATAAGAAGAAGTCCAATGAAACACTTGAATTTCTCGGCGATGCAGTATTAGAACTAGTTGTACGCGAATTCCTCTACATCAAGTATCCTGATGCTCAAGAAGGAGAGCTGAGCGAATTGAAGAAAAGATATACCTGTACTGAAGCACTGTATAGAACCGGTAAGAGACTACATTTAGGCAAATTTTTGATAATGGATAAAGGCGAAGAACTTACTGGTGGTAGAGATCGACCCTCAAATATAGCTGGTTGTCTTGAAGCAATTATCGGGGCACTCTATCTTGATCGTGGATTGATGTATGTTGCAAAATTTGTGCAATGCATACTTCTTAAAAAGCGGATAGCAAAGCACAAAGACTACAAATCAATACTAAACCGTTGGGTAATGCAGCATCGGAAATCGATTGGTTATCGTATCGTGAAAGAAGAAGGTGCTTCGCATAAGAAGAAATTTCATGTTAGCCTTTACATCGGCGAGAAAAAAGTAAGTCAGGGGTCTGGATCAACGAAGAAGAAAGCCGAGCAGGAAGCGGCAAAGAACTTCTTTCAGAAGAAGTCCAAATTAAAAATGCTAAATGTCAAATGAATTTCAAATTGGAATTTCTCTGGATCATCCGGTCCCTTCGACATATGACTCAGGACTACAGCAAGCCGGATGATGACACGAGAGTACCCCCTCTGTCATTGCCCGACTTGATCGGGCAACCCAGAAATCAACTCGTCATATAGATCTTTCCACTCAGGATTTTCTTTTTCAATTAATTCAAGCTTCCATTTCCGGTTATATCTCTTAAGCCTTTTTTCTCGCTTTATCGCATTTTCTGGATCATGATATTGCTCAAAATAGACTAATTTATCTACATTGTATTTCCTGGTAAAGCCTTCCACAAACTCTTTTTTGTGTTCCCACACTCGTTTAATCAAATTCGATGTAATACCGATATACAATGTCCCATTCCGTTTACTTGCTAAAATGTAGACATAGAAATTCTTTTTCATCTTCTCTGGATCATCCGGTCCCTTCGACATATAACTCAGGACTACAGCAAGCCGGATGATGACACGAGAGTAAACCGGATGATGACACTTGAACCAATGAATCTTTGATTCATTATCTCTAGATTATCCAATCCCTTCGATATATGACTCAGGACTACAGCAAGTTGGATAATGACAGATGAGGATGGTTGGATAATGACACCCTCTGGATCATCCGGTTAAACCGGATGATGACACGAAAGCAAACCGGATGATGACACGAAAGTAAACTGGGATGATACCTTGGACTTATGACGTTCATTGTTCGACTTCTCCTCATGCCTGTTGAAAATCTCGAACGTAGTGAGAGGCCCCGTAAAACGAAGTTGTATGGGGTCATTTGGTCTTTGATATTATTTTAACTTTGCCTGTATCCGCGTCCAGCTCGATGACCTTACCATCAGGAATAAGGGCGGTCGCATTCCTGATCACCACAGCTGGTACGCCCAGCTCCCGAGCCACCATGGCGGCATGACATATTATCCCACCAACTTCAATTACGATACCAGAAGCAATTGTAAAAAGCGGCGTCCAACCCGGATCTGTATGATGAGTAACTAATATCTCGCCCTCTTTCAATCGCACACTATCCTTGAAATTCTTCACCACCCTTGCCCGTGCTTTGATTTTGCCAAAACTAAGGGGCTCTCCTGATAATACAGCAGAGTCTTCTGAAGCAGCAAAAACTCTTTCACCACTTTCAAATACGATATCTGGCGCCTTTGCTTGTCTATAAGTCTTCCACTCATCCTTTCTTTTCTTTATAAGGGTTAATATATCATTCTTTGTTGATCGTTGGGCGAGTATGCCATCCAGGTCTTCCAGTGTAAGAAAGAAAATATCCCGAGAATTCGTAAGGTACCCCTGCCTGATCAGAATTCTTTCCATAACAAAGAGTTGATCTTTTATTTTTGCCATCATCTTAAGATACTTGTCCTTCCCATTTTCTCTCAAGGGTATGAGTGCTTCTATTCGTGGAATAAATATCTTCAAAATGAATCTCTCAAATGATCCTAAATCATTCAGGATATTATGTACTATTGTCTTGCGATCAATGCGATACGATCGATCATCAGTTACAGTGGTCATTACGCTAAACACCATATTATGATCTTCACGCCAATTCATGGACGCGATATCGAACTCAGCAGGTCCACGATGACCAAACTCCTTTATGAATGCATCAAAATGATTTCTGAATTGAATATCTTTTTCGTACAATCTTTTCAGGTTCGAAAGTGTCATCTTGCCGGTCTTCTGTCTTGCCCTGGCTGCAAGATCCCTTAACGTCAATGCCATCTCGCCGGTCCGGTCAAGGATGCCAAGGACTGTCTTCCGAGCTAGAACCTCGCCTTTTTTCCCCATTCTGATACCCAAAAGCTTACTCAATACTGCAAGCGAGAAAATACTCAAGAACAAGCCGCCAAAGTATCGACGGGCGAATTTCTTTGCGACGAATTGCATCCATTCTCTTATGTTGTTCACTCCGGCCACCAAATCATTCGCTGGCTCCAACTCATTAGCAATCACATCCAGGGTATCATGAGCTTTTTTTACTTTCGTAGACATCCACCTGAAGCGGCAGAAACCAAGGGCCATATAATGTGACATCCGAATCAGTGCAACCGCACTAAACCATAACATCGTAAGGGTTGGGATTGGACTTCGCAAGTTCTTAATGTCCACCGCTTTGAATGCCTGTGCCATTTGAGGATCAAGTGATCTATCTCCTTCCATAAAATCTAAGATAGGACCAATCGACTTGCCGTACGATATTGTATTGTTTACATTCCAGTACAGCCTTCCTGATATAAGTTCTACCGGTCGGAATTCATCGTATTTCTGCCGAGATACTGGTAGCCCAAAAACGTGCATAATGATTTCTGGAAAGAACACTGTATCAAATATCGACCACCCCATTGGTGAAATCGGGTCCGGTATCGTTTCCCTTACATTGGCATTGCACCAAACCGTACCTCTTCGACGCGGTTCTGCAGCATACACGGCAACTGGTCGAGACTGTAATATATACAGTTTTCCCTTTTCAATCGCCCATTCAATATCCTGTCCAGACCCAAATATTTTTTCTATCTTCTTTCCTGCCCGGATAAGTTCACGTAGCTGTATGTCAGACAGAAGATTATCCCCCTTGCATTCAATTATATTGCCTGATTTAATACGATAACGAGTCGGCGTTATTTTCCCAGATACGAGTTTTTCGCCGAGTCCTGGACAACATTCTATCAAAACTTCACGCACTGAAAACGGGCTTTGCGTAACCATCACGCCGCTGACTTCTGGCTGGAGCTGATGTTGTATTATCACTGCCATATCACCACGTGAAATATTCATCTGTTTACGGTATTTCTCCACCTGCTGTGAATCTATAGAATCCCAAACCCGAATAATAGCTGATAGACCAGAACTAATGTCTTTCACATTAAGTACGGTAGTGTACATGCCGGCAAACGAAACACCCGGTAAATCCTCGGCAGTACATGAAGACCGAATTGCCACTGTCTTGCCTTCAAGGAATTGTGAAAGGACTATCTTCAATTCCCCTTCGAGTTCCGGTGTCATTCCTCCTTTCCTTTCATTTTCTTTAAAAGCTTTTGTTGTAATAACCAGGAATTCAGGTACGCGAAATTTCGATGTTAGTTGCAACAAATTCCAGGCTTTCGCACCAACTTGTTCTTGTCTAGGGGACAGGCTACTTTTTAGATACAGAAATCTATCTGATATCATAAGGTAGCCGTGCCTAAAAAGTAGCCTGTCCCCTTTCCAGCTCCTCGATCTCTTCAGCCAGACGCTGGTATTCTTCGAATAGCTTTTTCGACTTTCGGGGATTATTTATCAAGCCGGGGCGTGAAAAAGACTTCCTTAATTCTTGACGACGTACTTCTTTCTCAATTATTTGCAGTCGTAGTCGGTCTTGCGTGGATTGTTTGGTCTTCTCTTTTAATGGTTTGTTCAGTGGCTGTAGCGCCTTTTTCCCTTTTTTCCACAGATAGTAGGAATAATCACCAGGATAGTCATATACACGACTATCCTTTAACTCTATTATTCGCGTCGCAAATGATGCGATTAAATCACGGTTATGAGAAACCAATATCGTAGTTCCTTGATAAGTTAGTATTGCCTGCTTAACGGCATCTACTGAATCGCGGTCAAGATGATAGGTTGGTTCATCGAGGATAAGTAAATTTGACGGCTCAATCATTGCTTTCAATATCACAAGGCGCGTTTTTTCACCACCACTCAGGATGTCTATTCTTTTGTTAACATCGTCGCCAGAAAAGGAAAACAGACCTAAAAAGCCACGCAGATTTATGTTCGCAGCTGAACAAGCACTTTGGGTAACTTCTTCCAGAACAGTATTT
>JAUWLY010000108.1 GCA_030613445.1 Candidatus Stahliibacteriota bacterium
TCAGCATATTCAACAAGTTCATCACAATTGACTGAGCCTGCAATATTTGAGCCACACTCACAGACAAAGATACCCATTTTCAAATCATCTTCCATTACTTTGCCTCCTTATGCAATACCGTTGCACATCAGTTCTTGATAATATATTCATTCCTCTCTTTTCTATAAAGTCCATCAGGTACTAATGCATTTTCCTGCAAAATATTTTTTATCTTATTTTGTTTTTTTTCAAATACCTCGAGTGCAACACCACAATCTGAACTTATCTGGCGAGGTGTTGGTACCAAGTTAACATCAATTCCATGCTCCTTGAGAACCTTCTCAGCCTTCATAACGAAATGCACTGATTCAAAAATAATTATCCAGTGATCTGACATAATGCCTCGCATAATCTATCAATGTGTTCTGTAGTATTGAATAGACCCAGACTTATACGCACTGTTCCTTTTGGAAAAGTGCCGATTGTCTTATGGGTCTGTGGTGAGCAGTGTAAGCCAACTCTCACTGCGATATCGTATTCGTTATCAAGAACCTTGCCAACCTCAGAAGGCTCTTTCCCATTGAGATTAAGAGACACAATACCAGTCTGTAATGTTTTGTCTCTCGTACCGTATATTATTAACTTTTCGATCTTGGATAATCTATTAATGAGCTCGTCAGTAAGAGCATGCATTTGTTTTTGAATATTTATAATACGTTTTTCTTTTATAAACTCTATGCCTTTCTTCAGACCACTGATACCAGGAAGATTGAGTGTACCACTTTCAAATCTGTCAGGCAAAAAATCAGGTTGCATTTCAAATTCAGAATAAGACCCAGTACCGCCAAATTTCAATGGATTTAGGTCAATACCTTCACGTATATAGAGACATCCCACACCTTGAGGACCTAACAATGCTTTATGTCCTGAGAACGCCAAAAGATCTATATGATTTTCATCAATGTCAAATGGCATGCAACCAATTGTTTGAGCAGCATCAACTAGAAAAAGAATATTATGACTATGGGCAATCTGTCCTATTGCTCCTATTGGTAGTACTGTACCAATAACATTCGAGGCATGATTAATAATGATAAACTTCGTCTTTTTTGTAATTTTTGATTTTATATCAGAGGGATCAAGCAGGCCATTTTTATCGCATTTAATTATGTCGACCAGAATCTTCCTCTCTTTTTCCAAAAACTTTAGGGGACGCATCACCGAGTTGTGTTCTATGCTTGATGTAATAATATGATCTCCTCTTTTGAGACCACAACCAAGGATTGATAAGTTAAGCGCTTCTGTTGCATTTTGAGTAAATATGATCCTGGAAGAGTCCTTTGCGCCAATTAAACCAGCGATTGATTCTCTTGTTTCAAAAACGAGTTTCGAGGCATATACAGATCTACGATGCGCAGAACGGCCAGCATTGGCACCTATATTCTTACAATAGTACTTCATAGCCTCAAATACACATTCAGGTTTGGGATAGGAAGTGGAAGCGTTATCAAAGTAAATTGACATTTATTTCTTAAGTTTAATCAACTTCTCATCTTGTTGTCTTTTAATTTCCACCGTGAATCCATTGTTTTGAGCCAGTCTTTGCACATTGCCAACTGCTACTTCGTCATTAACCATAACTACAATTTCATTTTCACCAGCATCAATCGCTTTTTTTACTAACATCACTGGTTGAGGACAAGAAAACCCACGTACGTCTATTTTCTTAACCATTCTTAGCTCCCTCTGTGGTTTCACGGTTTGTAAAGCCAATTATAAGAAGTATTATGATACCTAAAAGAACAGCTATTTTGCCATTTAGTGAGACTCCTTGCGGAGACGCAGCTAGTTTGAAATTATGAGCCAATCCAGCGCCAAATAGCATTCCTAAAACAGTAATTCCAGCATCAGTATTACCATATCCTGACATAACCATTTGACGGAATGGACAACCTCCGAGCATGACGAGACCGAGCCCTGCTAGGAGCATACCCGCGAAATTCCAAATGAATTCCATGTGAGCAATGGGTAATTTACCTGGATTGAACTGGCCTAAGATCAAATTGAAGATAAATGCTACGACGAGAAGAGCGATAAAGCCCTGGAATAGATGGCTGTCACCAATGAGTATGAGATCTCTGATGCCGCCAATTGTACAAAATCTTGAACGTTGAGCAAATCCACTTACAATGAGTCCGGCAACCAGAGAAACAATAAGCGGTGCATGCGTCTTTCCGCCAAAACCGATGAATTCTAGTTTGGCTACTAGTAAGATCAATAGGCCAATTGCAATAAGTGGCATTACCCAGCCACTTGAGCTTGGTAAAATCTGCATTCTTCCTAGATTAAAACCAGCCTTTAAAAATTGGACTCCAATGTAGATCCCAACCACCAAACCCAATAGTCCTTCTAATGCTACCCAATCACCACCGGCAATTCGACCAAGCATCCTGATGGGACATCCCAAGAAGACTAATGCCCCGATTGTTACAAAAGCACCAATAAGAAGACGAAGTATTGGAGAAGAACCACCCATTGTCTTAAATTCTCTGGTAATTAATGCTATAATAGTTGAGCCCAGAATGAACCCGATTATCTCTGGGCGGATATAACTGAGTGTATCAATCCTATGAAGTCCCAGAGCTCCTGCTGTATCCCTCAAGAAACATACTGCACACACGCCCATGTTAGGAGGATTACCCCATTTTATTAAGGACGCAAAAAAAGCACCGAAAACAGTTCCGGTTATGATAACCCACCATGCTGGTTTGAATTTAATTAACATATATTCTCCTTTCTTTCTCATTTATTACTCCACCGATTATGCAGGCAGATGTAATACCTTTCATTATCAACAGGTTGAGAAGAGTTTCGCTTCGCTCTTCAGGAACTGAAATCAATAATCCACCAGAAGTCTGGGCATCGCAGAGGAGCAACTGTAGTTCCGCATCGACATTGTGTTCAAATTGAGTATTTGGTTTCACGAACTCAAAATTCATAATTGACCCTTGCGGAAATAGACCCATCTTTGCAAATTCTAATGTTTCTTCTATAATAGGAACCTGAGGCGCTTTAATTATCATACTTACATTGCTAGCTTCTGCCATTTCAAAAACATGACCCAATAGGCCAAACCCAGTAATATCTGTTGCACTTGAGACACCAACTTCCAGCATTGCATCACAGGCATTCTTATTTAATTGGCACATATTGTTATTAATTTTATTAATTGCTTTGGTTGGTGCAAGATTCGCCTTGATTGCGGTGGAGATTATACCGGTACCCAGAGGTTTTGTCAGTATGAGTCTATCGCCTGGTTTTGCTCCACTGTTTGTGACAATTTTGTCAGGAGCGACAATCCCTGTTACTGCTAAACCACACTTCACCTCTGTATCTTTCAATGTATGACCACCAATTATACATGCGCCTGCCTCTTTGACTTTATCTGCAGCGCCTTTAAGCATACTATTGACGATCTTATTATCAATCTTCTCTGGTGGATAGCATAGGATGCTTAATGAAGTAATTGGTTTTGCACCCATCGCATAAATATCACTTAGTGAATTTGCTGCCACAATTTGTCCAAAGATATAGGGATCATCAGCGATTGGTGTTAGAATATCTACGGTTTGCACAATAGCTGTATTTTCGTCTATTTTATAGACAGCGGCGTCATCCATGTGAGTACCACCCACTAAAATCTTTGGATCATCAAATTTGGGCAGCTGATGCAGAACCTGCATCAGGACCTGCTGGCACACTTTTGCTGCTCAACCAGCTGCTTTGGCAAATTGTGTCAACTTGACATCGGTCATTAAATCACTCCTTTTCTTTAAAAAACATCTGATTAAGATTCGTAGTCGTTAAAAACCACATCTATCAAACCCTCTTTTGAATAAATCACATGCCAATATGCAAATTCTGTTCTTTCCTCTGCCCGTATGATGTTACGCAGATAATAGAAACCCCCTGAAAGATTCAGGATTTGTTTTATTGTATCTTTGAGACCCTAGGTCTATAGTCTGTTGCAGTATATAAGTCGGAGGTTTCTCTTTATTTTTGATTTTTGAATCAAGACAACTGCCTTGTACTCCAAAGACTTTCACATTCGAATCCTCCACCGAAATTCCTTTTTGAAATCGGCTTCAAATTCTACCGACATATTTTTAGTGAAAATCTGTGATTCAAGAAGGCTGTGGAATATTAGTGCATATACAGGGACTCTATTATAAGCCCTATTTTTCTTCGCAAGGCAACTGCCTTGTACGCTGGAGATATTCATCTTCGGCACCTCCAGAGACATCGTGGCTTTAGTTCATTCATATCTACTAAAATTATATATAGATTTAGTTAAATGTCAAGACTCGATTTTGCTAAGTAGAGCTTGACATTTCTAAGATGCTGTTTATACTAATCATATAAGGAGGCAATCATGGCGAAGTATTTAATAATGTTACCACCTATGCCGAAGGACAAAGTTAAGGCAGCATGAACTTCCGTCATTAATGCTTCTGTAGGAAGCAATCTCAAGATGGACAAAGCCTATATAGATGAAACAAAAGGTCAGGCAATTTGTTGTTGGGATGCACCTGATCAAAAGAGTGTCGAGGATTTGTTTGCCAAGGCACAAGTTGAGACTGAGTCAATTAGGCTGGTGGTAGAATATCCTACTTAATTTTAACTTACTCGATTAGGTGTTCATTCCATTTAATTGAGTAGTTAACTAATCAAGGAATAGGGGTCGACTTTCGCCGACCCCTATTTTTAATTGGTCCACTTTTGGTCCAATTTGGGCATAGAATGGATGGAATTGGGTAGAATTCCTGGCAATAGCAAGATGACCTACATGTCTATCTTTTCTTTTGTTTACAACGATTTGCTGCGATTTCATTAGTTTGAAAAAGCACCTTTAGCGGATTAGAAATCCGTTGCTCTATCCCCTGTATTGAGTGAGTCCCGAGCTTGTCGAGGGATAAGTCGAAATAGACTGAGTCGAAATGTCCAATGTCCAGTCGAAGATATCGAGTTTATCGAGATGCTGAAAGTGCTGTCGGAGATCCCGAAGTACTGAGGGGAAGTATTGAAGTGACCTGACCCCCTTATTTTCATCTTCCTCATATTTCCTCCTTCCACAATTGTTACTTCACTACATTTACAAATGAATGCTATGAAATATTCTCAATGATTTTGTCTACTTTTTCTACCTCAAATGTTGCCTTCATCTTTCCGTAAATCTTCTTTGCTTTTTTGAGATATTCTAAAGCTTGTTCAGGTTTTTTATTGGCAATAAGGACTTCACCAAGTGCGATCAAACAGCTAGCCTCATATTCAACAAACCCGGCATCTTCGGCAGCAGCAACCGCATGTTTGATATTCTTGATGCCTTCTTCAAGGTTTCCTTCAATCAATGCCTGGGCTTTTCCGAGTATTTTCCGCGAAGTAATCGCATCAACCCGATCATTTCGTTCATTCGCTAATGTGAGCTGTTCCTTCGCATATGTCAACGCACGAGGATCCTTCAATTCCATATATACTTTGGCGAAACTAAGATCTAATTCAGTTAAGCTTAATCTATCCCCAGCTTCAGTGAGCACCTTCTTTGCTAGATCAAAGAACTCTTTAGCTTTTTCCACATTTCCTGTTCTGAGGTAATAGCTACCATAGTACATATAGACACTACCCAAGGCACCTTTGTCTTGAGTCTTATTCGCTAAAGCAAGCGCTTTTTCGTAGTATCTAACTGCACCTTCTGTATCACCTTTATTTACCATGTTATAGGCGAGTGTCGGATAAATCGTAATCATATTACGTACGTCATTTATCTTTTCAAAAATGGCTTCGGATTGCTTATATATTCCTATCGCCTTGTCGAGCTCGCCAATGTATTCGTGGAAAATTCCAAGGTTATATAACACAATTCCCTCGGTTCTTTTGTCGCCCAATCTTCTTCGCTCTTCTAAATTCTTTTCATAGTACTGTTTTGCTGTTCTGAAGTCTCCTTTAATTGCATAATAAATGCCAAGATTATTGAGAATTCTAGTCCCAATGTTTTTATCACCAATTTTTTCACAAATATTTAATGATTCTTTAGTATACTCAATTGCCTTATCGATTTCGCCAGCGCGCCGTAGTACTGATCCAAAAAGAATGTATAGTTCTGCGAGCTGTTTGAGGTTATTCTGTGATTTATATAATCGTTGAGCCTGTTCCAATACACCGATTCCGTTTTCAGGCTGACCTCTACGCCATGCAAGATGACCCTTCATCCTCAAACCAAAGGCCTCTGCGTTAACGTCCTTAATTTTCTTTGAAATCTTTATCGCCTCATCGACAAGTCTTTCTCCTTCATCCAGTTCTAACCTGAATTCTATCAAAGCTTTCGCGAGTGTATATTTTGCCTGGGCATGAATAGGACTATCTTCATCTTTGATTAGGGTAAGTGTATTTTTTAAAATATCTATGGCTTCATCGAACTGTGCTTCTTCTATTAATGCCTTGGCGTGTTTTGTATCCAGCCGTGCCTTAAGTAATGGATCTGTGTGTATCCTTTGTGCGTCCTGATAGTAAGTTGAAGCTGCAGGGAAATCACCAAGCATAAGTTTAATATCGGCAATTTTTTCGAAAATATCTGCTTTGGTTCTATCGTCTTGAACAATAGACAGGCTTTGGTCATAGAAAAAAAGCGCTTCTTCATTTGCGTAGAGCTTTACTGATTCGTCGCCTGCTTTCAAAGAATAATCAAGCGCTTTCTCAACATTCTTGCAATTATAATAATGATGCGCTAATACTGACAGATAGTTATCTATTTTATCCTTAAACTTACTTTCAATAGTCTCAGCGATGAATTTGTGATATATATTTCTTTCACTTTTTAACAGACTGTTATATGTTACCTCTTGAAAAAGCGCATGGCGGAATGCATAATATCCTTTCTTTTCTTTGATTGTCTTGATGAGAAATTCTGAGGTCTCCAGCTCATCTACGTGCTGGTAGATATCTTTCTCCTTGACCACAGTCTCAAGAAGTGTTTGAGGAAAGGTGCGTCCTATAATCGACGCAATTTTAAGCAAATACTTTGCTTCTTTGGTTAGACTGTCTATTCTCGAAGTAACTGCCGCTTCAATAGACCCCGGTATTTGTATACTCTTCTCCTGTAGTCCTTCTTTGCTTTCAAGCACACCCGATTCGAGAACACGCCGCACGATTTCTTCTATGAAAAATGGGTTGCCGCCACTTTTGGTGATAACAAAGTTTTTTAGTCTGTCGTCCATAGCCTGGCCAGCAAGATTGTCGATCAATTTCACACTATCATCGGTTTTTAAATTCTTGAGATCTACTTCTACTGCAAAATCTTTGTATTCTGTTGTTATGGTCTTGAGTAGGTTCTTGATTGGATTAATATCGCCAAGCCGATAACTCAAATAGTAAGCAATTGTGTGTTTCTTAACGATCGGTAGAAGAAAGCTAATGAGTTCAATTGAGGTAGCATCGAGCCACTGAATATCATCTACTATAAGAATCACAGGTTTTTTCTCAGCAATCTTCTCAAGTAAGGTGGTAAACGAAAGGAATATTTGCAGTTGGAACGAGTGGCTATCCAGGTGAATAACTTTCTCTTTCTGATTTTCATCAAGTGTAAGGTCGAGGAGCTTGAAAAGATAAGGAGCAACTTCGTTTGCTTCATCTTCGAATATAGATTCAATTTTCCGTTTTATGACTTGCTTAGGATTTTCAGTCGCTGCAATGTCATCAGCTATGAGATAACGGTGAAGACTATCACTAAAGGAGCTTAATGGATTAGAACTCTCATATGAAACGCCCCGACCATCGATGAGTACGATATCCGCTGCTGAAATAGTGAGAAATTTCTTGAACTCATACAGAAGTCTTGATTTGCCGACACCTATTTCTCCTTTGATTACGTTAATAGAAGATTTATTATTTAAAAGATTTTCGCAAGATCTCTTCAATACAGAAAATTCCTGTTCACGCCCCACGAGATCCGAATGAACTGCACTAAGTCCATACTCTGAACCCCATTTTTTCCCAATCACTTCGTGGGGTGTGATTTTGATGGTTTTGCCCTTGAGTTGTACTGATTCTTCGGCAATGAAGCCAAATGCGTGCCGAGTTCGTTGATATGTTTCAGGACCAACATAAATGCTGCCCGCCGGACTTATCTCTTTTAATCTCTGGGCAACATTGACTGTATCTCCCATAACTGTATAATCCATCTGGAGATCTGACCCGACCTTGCCAGCGATAACGACTCCAGTATTGATGCCCGAATGTATGTTCAGTTTTTTCAAAGACCTATCCAGATTTTGGTTAATTTCTTTTATTGCATGCTGCATGTCAAGACATGCGAGAATTGCGCGTTCCGGATCATCTTCATGGGTAATCGGCGCTCCAAAAATTGCCATTATACAATCTCCAATAAATTTATCAATTATTCCTTCATAACGATACACCATTGTGCTCAACTTGCGGAAACATTCATTCATGAGAAGAGTCAGCTCTTCGGGGTCAAGTTGCTCAGACACTGATGTGAATCCAGAGATATCAGCGAAAATCACAGTGACATCTCTTCTTTCTTTTGAAATAGAATCTTTGGTCAAAAGAATTTTTTTCGCGAGTGATTTTGGTATGTCCTTCTTTACTAATTCAATACGGGATTGATCTACTATTGTC
>JAUWLY010000202.1 GCA_030613445.1 Candidatus Stahliibacteriota bacterium
CTAAAGATATTCTTCGGTAAGAAAAAACTGATCGATCTACCTTTACCCATTATACAAGCGAAATGGCAGAGGAAGATCGTTTAGGTTATTTTATAAGTACGAGCTTTCTTTTGATAATTGCATTAGATGTTTTCAATAATAAATGATACACCCCATTAGGATATTCTTTTAGAGAAATTTTTTCAGAATAAGTGCCCGGAGTTTTCTCACCATTAAATATTTTTTTAACCAACCTGCCCGAATTATCGTATAAATTCAGGAAAATTTTTTCTTTTCGTAGAATCACATAGTTTATTATACAATCATTTTTCATTGGATTTGGGGTGCAGATGATAAAATTTTTTGGTCGAGGGTTTATTTGTTTATTTTCATGAATTCCTTCTAGATCAGTATAAGTTGCATATATTGCCTGTGCGGCTACAGGAGCATCTTTATAACTAACCCAGATTCTACGATGATAAGGGTCAAAGGTTGTTCTGGGGTTGTATGCATTACCCGTATCCACCAGTTGGGGGGAGGTGACTGAATCACCTCCCCAGATTGCATAGTAGAGTCGATAATCATATTGACTTAAACTGTCGCAAAAGAATAACCATAATTGACCGAGATCGTCACAAATCATTACAGGAGCAGTTTCAAATTCACTATTTAACCATAGTGTCTCAGGAGGAAGATTATTAGACACAAATCTTAATACGTAAAATGTGCCGTTTCCCTTACGATATGAAACAAAAATTGAACTATCTGTTAGAGATGAAGTAATAAATGCCCCTCTGATCTCAATATCTCCATCCAGTGAAAAATCAGTAGACCAATTTGCACCATTATACGTGCTGACATAAAGGCTATCTGGATTACCATTTAAACATCCCCAAACTAACCATAACCTGCCATTTCCTGAAGTTGCCATCCCGTACGGCCACGAATCACCGATGTCAGAGACCTGTATTTGTGGTGACCATTCCACACCGTTGTAATAACAACTATATACCAAATGTATACCAAAGTAACCGGTACACCAAGCAACCCAGTAATTTCCTGTGCTATCTGCACTACCTGTTGCGGCATGATTACACGAAGGAAAAACCGGAATTGGTATAGTATCTGACCACTGTGTTCCATCATAATATCTGGTCCAAATTTCAGAATCATCGTCGCCAAGCACCCAGATGTTACCATTTTTATCCCTGGTTAATCCTTGTAAAAAAAACACTAAATTCTCTGGCATTACTGTATCTGGTTCAGATAGTATTCCACTTTCATAATAGCGAGCTAAAGTGTAAGAGCGAATAGGTGCCCAATGGTCCTCCTGCCATGCAAACCAGATCTTTCCCTGATGATCTGATGTAACATATGGTGGTTCGAAATTCGTCAATGGAGTACTATCAGGTGTGATTTTTATTGGTGTGACCCAGGTTTGTAAAAAGATAAGAATAATTGATACCATTTGCACTATCTCAGCCAGATAAATTTTTCGGTTCTGTTATAACCTTCTGTATCGAGTCGAACAAAGTAAATACCAGCAGTCAAATCTTTAGATGTTAATAAAATTTCATTCGTCCCTATCTTTGCTTTTCCATTGAAAACTCTTTCGACCAACCTTCCTGCAATGTCATATAGGTTTACTATAACCTTACGTTCATCAGGTGAATTGAACCTAATTTTCAAAACGTCTTTTACCGGTGTTGAATTCAGTGATTCATAGATAAATTGCTTTACTATCTGTTGTTCAGCTTCTTGTGGTCCTGAACGCTCAGGATATGCATCACTAACACTACAGGTACCTTCGTATGGATGACAGTTTGAATAGGTAACAGTTATATAAATGACACCACATTTATTTGGCTTTATAGTTATATTCGCATTTCCAAAATTATCTGTAAGCGTTTTAATATCGGGATTTCTGCCTTTACAATATCTGAGGTGGTTATTTCCTGTGGTATATAGATTAGTTGATAGGTAATACCCTCAACAGTTGTATCCTCTGAAAACATACCATGGATTTTGACATTAAGAACTACTGCTTGAGCATCGTTTTGAAGTATTGTTATAGAGGGGGGGGTAGGTGTTGGTGTGCCATCAAAAGATACCCATCCAGCCATAAGGCTGGTTATTAGGATTACTATACATGTGCTTATTCTTTTGAGCATTTTACACCTCCGCTGTTAACAACTCTACATCAACTTCTTTGAATATGTTTATTATGCCTCAGAAATCAGAAACGCTTCAACACTGAATTGGTGTATTTAATACGCCAACATCATCTCTTGAGACATCTACTATTACTACATTATAATAGACTTACATAAGTTGTCAAGGGGTGCAGTGCGAGGGATATAACATACTAAGTTTTACATTCAAGGCTAAAACCCGAATACTAAATGTCAAAAATAATATCTTATCGATAAAAACTTTGGTTTTTGGCATTTGTCATTTGAAATTCATTTGGCCTTTGATATTTGTAATTTGACCTCAATGTTCTATCTTATCACCGCTATCTTCACAACATCACTCCCGCCACCGCGGGTGACCAGTAAGCAGTAATACATACCACTTGGAACTTCTTCACCGTCTTCATTAGTACCATCCCAAATAAACGCAGCATCGGCAGCTTGCGGATTTGTGTCAGTATAACGACCTGGTAATATCAGCCCTCTATTTTCAGAGCGAATTAGACGACCAGTGATCGAGTAGATGCGGAATTCAACATTATTCGATACTTCCAATTGGAATGGGATACAGATATTGCTGTGTTCGGTCAAGATAAATGGATTTGGGTACGGCGTTAGAAAGTTAGAACCTCCGGATGTATCAAAGGGCGTTGGCGAAGCATAGAATGCAGCTAATGCATCAGGCCAACCGTAGCCCATACTGTCAGTCGGTGCACTGGCATGGCTCGCAGTTTGAAAAAGGGCACTCTTTACTGAGTCGACATTCCAAGAGGGGTGTCCTTCTAATAAGAGGGCACAAATCCCTGAAACCATGGCAGCAGCTCCAGAGGTTCCACTTGAGGCGAGATAGGAATTAGTAGAATCAGGGTGGACAACGATCACTGAATGTGCCAGGCATACCAGCTCAGGTTTCTTGAGCGAGTGATCAGGTGTTTGAAAATACCCGGAAAATTCCCAGTGCTCAAAGACCGAGTCAATTCCCCCTACCGTGAGTACGCCTTGGGCATCACCGGGTATGACAATGCGTGGTATGCTGAAATTGCCTGACGAGTTGATGATTATCATCCCTCGTTTGGCAGCTTCGTTAGCAGCGATAGAGGCTGGTGAAGTATTACCATCGTAATCATCTGGCCAGAAATACCCTTCAGTATAGCCCAGTGAGCTATTTACAATATCTGCTCCTTTTGATTCAAACCACTCAAGACCTGCAATCCAGGTATCTTCTTCAACTGGGAACTCGTATGAATCATCTGGATTCTCGGTTTTTGCAACTAAAAATTGTGTTGCTGGCGCGACGCCAACATAGGTATCCTGAAGGTATCCGCCGATCGCGCTGAGCATCTCGGTTCCGTGATGAAGATGAGGATATTCCGGGTCATCAATTGAATAACCGTCAGTAATAGAATCACCGCGCGTGCAATGAAATTCGATGATCTTAGAGTTGTCCGTACCAAGGGTTGGCAAGTAGACAAATTCCGCGGCCAATGAATCCAAAACAGCAAAGCTATTCCCATTATTGTATGATGTTTTGGAATATATATTACCCTGGGTTTCCCATAGTGCGGTGATGGTTGCACCGTTTTTCTCAAGTGAAATTTTCCCAATTGCGTTGCTTAAATCAGAAAGGTAGATCGGCATGCTGAAGGTATTACCGAAATCATCTGATATACAAAATGCGATCCTCGACAGCGGACTGTTCGATCGATCTTCCCAGAGCAGAAAAATCGTATCGCCCATAGTTTTAGCTTCGACATCTTTGCCCGACCACAGTGTTTTTTTCACAAAGGTTGTTTCGGGCACTGAAGATCTAATCAAATAGACCGAATCGTCCGGCATCGTATGATAGAAGACACCTATTTTATTGACACCAGCAATCACCTCTGGTGCATGGATATTTTGTGTTGAAGAATCAATGATTACCCTTGGGAGAAAGCCATTTATATCACCTTTTTTAAGATATAGGTGATTTTGTGTGTGGAAGACGACATGAATACTATCGTTGATTTGTACTGCCGAAGGCTCACGATAGGATACACCAAGGATTAAAGTTGTTGGTGAGACGAGCACTGTGGAGTCTGAAATGACCAAGTATTTCATAGCATAAGATGGCGATACCGTGCCATAGCGATGGCGATAGAACAAAAAGATCGTATCCCGACCACAGACATTCAGGTCGTTGACCCATTGATACATAAAGTTGTTTGTCAATTTGATGAGTCGTTCCCAGGTAAAGCCATCGTCTGCTGAGTATGTGTACAGAACATCGCGGACATTGACATTAAGGTTCATTGTGTCACCGGATAGAAATAGATAGAGCATTGAACCGTCTTTATGAAAAAGCATTTGACTGAATACACCTGATTCCTGCGAAATCAGGATGTCGTCCATATAAATTCGATCACCTTCAAGAAAATCATGTTCTGCCAGCACAACAATATTATCAAGCGCTGCATGTTTTCGTCTCAGACCAGTATCGAGGATACCTAAAATCACGCCTGAACCGAAGAAACCTTGGTTGTGTAACTCGTCGATATTGAACATATCTAACTGTTTGTAAGTGATACCGAAGACTAGGGAGTCCAGGAGTGTGGTTTCTGTGTGCTTGATCCCTTGGTAAGATGCAACAGTGGTTATTTTATGAACGAAATCAAGACTGGCAATACGATCGATATCTTGTTTGAATATCCAGAAACTCGCGGCATTGAGCCATTTAGATTCCCTGATGAGCAACCCGCCAAGTGCTTCAACCTCACGTATATAGTCTCGATCAAGTGGAATATCACCGTAGTCTATAATGCTGCCTTTGCGTAGCCTTCTTTCGTAAGCAGATTTCTCCATATTATTGCTGACTGTTTCTAAGACACGCGCATAGTCATCTTGACCAAACCCTTTGTCGGTGAAGTAAATCCAAGCACGCACATGATTGTCTTGGTAGCATTCTGAAGCGACTTTATTGGATAATGGTGCTCGATAACCATACATCTCTTTCTGTTGTATATAGTTGAGAGAAGTAACACATAAAATAAGCAATATATTAATCATCATTCCTCCTTATATTCAGCAAAAAATGAAATCCTGCATTATTTTGCACGATAAACCTGTCCTGCCTGTCCCGAGCCAGTCGAGGTGTTTTCTATGTTACTACTGTATTTTGTATTCATAAAGTTGTTTTTTTCGTTTAAATTTAAACGGCACTGCCCATAGCAAACCAACCAGAAAACCGCCGATGTGCGCAAGATATGCAACGCCGCCACCGCTGGCACGCATTGATGATATACCAAACAGAAACTGCATTAAGAACCAAATACCCAGGAATGCTAATGAAGGCAACTGGATAACTCTGAAGAAGAAACCCAAAGGAACAAGGGTTAATATCTTCGCCTTGGGGAACAACAGGACATAGGCACCTAATACACCGGATATTGCACCGCTCGCACCAACCATGGGGATTGTTGAGTTTGGTGCAAAGATGCTGTGTAAGAGAGTGCCGGCAATGCCACAAATCAAATAGAAAAATATGAACATCACATGACCAACGCAGTCTTCGATATTATCGGCAAAAATCCATAAGAAGAGCATA
>JAUWLY010000032.1 GCA_030613445.1 Candidatus Stahliibacteriota bacterium
CGCTCGGTATAATATTCCCAAAGCAAGATGGCATCTTATGCGGTGCCACAATTGCCCAAATGGTTTTTGCAGTCCTTGACGAGCGTATTGATTTCCAATGCAAAATGTCTGACGGCGCCAGTTTTTCATCCGGTATGACTATTGCTACGCTCATTGGTCCGGCAACCTCGTGCCTGAAAGGTGAACGGACTGCTCTAAACTTCTTACAACACCTCAGCGGTATTGCCACGTTCACCAAGAACTTCGTGAATGCCACTGAGGGACGATTGAAAATTTTCGATACGAGAAAAACCTTGCCAGGCTTGAGAATAATGGAGAAATACGCTGTTCGTACCGGCGGTGGTCATAACCACCGATTTGGCCTGTATGATATGATACTGATAAAAGATAACCACATAGAGATCGCTGGCAGCCTAACTAAGGCAGTGCGTGCCGCACGCAAGAAAAGAAAAAGAGCATTTGTGGAAGTCGAGGTTAAGACCTTTGAAGAATTAGACGAAGCCCTGGCAGTTAAGGTCAACCGGGTCATGCTCGATAATATGAGCCCTGATCAATTAAGTAGAGCGGTTGAAATTGTGCGCGCCTCAGAAGGAACTACAGAAATCGAAGTAAGTGGCGGGATTACCCTCAGCAATATCGCGTCTTATATAGATTGCGGTATGGACATTATCTCAGTCGGTGCACTCACCCACTCAGCTCCGGCTATTGACATTGCGATGAAACTAAAACCATTAGGACAATGTGAACCCTGAGGACTTCCTCAAGTCACTCGTTGACTACGAGAAGCAGCCAACGTATGATTACGATCTGAATAGATTTGTACACTTCCTTGATCAACTCAACGCCCCACAGCACAACCTCCATAATGTCATACATATCGGCGGAACCAAAGGTAAAGGAGCGAGCGCCGCAATAATCGCTTCTTGTCTAGTGCAGAGCGGCAAGTCAGTGGGACTTTTCACCTCACCCCACCTCAGCCGGATCAATGAACGCATAAAGATAAACAACTCACTAATAAAAAACAAAGACCTCGCGTACTATATAAAGAAAATAAAAACTCTGATGAAAGGAAAAAAAACGACAAGCCCTGTGAAATACAGAAAATTATCTGGAGCGAAACCTATCGAGAACCAAGAATTTTACGGGGCAAGAACCTTTTTTGAAACGCTCACTGCGATCGCCTTTTTGCACTTTGCGCGCAAAAAAACCGATTTTACAATCTTTGAGGTTGGACTGGGTGGTCGTCTCGATGCCACAAATGTTACAAATCCAATAATATCAGTAATCACAAAAATCGGCTATGACCATACAAATCTATTAGGTAATAAATTATCCCAGATCGCCATAGAAAAAGCAGGAATTATTAAACCCCCACCCTTCCCTCCCCCACAAATGGGGGAGGATAAAGGAGGGGGAAAAGTTACCACAATGTCCACTCGACAAGAACATAGTCAATTGATTACCATTCACCAGCGATCGAGTGTAGAACGAGTCATAAAAAGAGTAGCCAAAAAACAACGCAATAAAATCACTTTTGCCGAAGATCAGCATAATATTAAAATAGTAAAACAAACAATCAAAGGAAGCCACCTGAGAATAGCCGGTCAAATCGGAAGGTTCAACGCCTTCCTCCCTTTACCTGGCGTCCATCAGGTTCAGAACCTCCTTCTTGCCCTTGCTGTAATCAATGAATTAAGAACCATGGGTTTTGAAATACCAGTTCAAGCAGTACAAAAGGGCATCAGGCAAACCAGGCTGCGCGGTAGGTTTGAAGTCATCTCGAACAAGCCACTCGTGATATTTGACTGCGCACATAACCGCGATTCGTTTGAGGCTCTGCATGAGAATATTGAGACTCTTAAAATCCGTAATTTCTTTTTGATTTTTGGATGCAGCCGTGGCAAAGATATTACTTATGCTTTGAAAAAAATTTTTCCTAAAGCCAAAGAGGTAGTATTGGTGAAAACTGACAACCCGCGCGCAATGATACAAACTGATATCTACGACCACGCAAGAAAATATCAACAAAATATAGCCATCGCTTCATCGGTTGCTCATGCTATTGAATATTTGAAGAGTAAATCACAAAAAAATGAAAAAATAATCATCACCGGTTCTTTCTATCTCTGGCAGCCGAGCTGGTGATCCTGGTCAATAGAAAAATTGTTATCAGTGTCATGTTTTGACATTTGACAAAACCTAAAATCTCGGTTGGCTTTTTTAATTAGAAACCGATGCCATTTCTCTTTCTGGCCTCTGGTATCTTTCTGGTCTAGCATCTAGTATCCAGTATCTATCATCTGTCGTTATTGGTTTGACCCCACTTTCTCCCAGATTCTGGCTGCTGGTTGTCTCTTGAAATATATTGCTTTCTATATATAATTGTAGTATAAGGAGGTTATAATGATGACGAAATTGCTGAGTATTATTATTTCATTATGTTGTGCGCCTGCTTTTATCCAAGCTCAATGCCCGGCTGAGAGAGATGGGAAATCTCTGGTCATAAGCTGGCAGTATACCGTATGCCAGAGCATGAACCCATGTAATCGTTGCCGAATGACACCGAAGGAAGTAAAGACTGCTTATGAGAAACTGCAGTCCGCACTTGCCAAGCTGGATATAGAAGTCATACTCGATGAGCAAACCGAAGCGCAAGAAGGAGATCATATCTTGATCAATGACAAAGCTCTCGAAAATTTGTTAGGCGGTAACTTGGTTAAACGTCAATGTGCTTCGTGCCCGAGTGCTGACGGAGAAACAAAGGAATACAACGCACTAGAACTCGACGGCACAGTATACGAAATAATTCCAGCTGCTCTGATAATCAGAGCAGGTTTGCTGGCTGCATCAGAGTTATTCGCTGCCAAATCTTCGATGCCGTGCGGAACAAAGACGCCATGTCAAGGATGCCCATCCCAATAAACACCTGATTTAGTCATTCTTCTTCATCTCAGGCAATAATTCTCTGCCTAACAGAATATCAATGACTTCTCCCTTTATCTCTTCATAATCGTGTAGATTCTCATACAGTTTGTATGTCTCTCCTTCAGAGAAAATGAAAACACCTTTTTTATCGAGGTCTTCAGCATTTGTTCCCATTAAGGCATAATCATAATCTCTTCCACTCTCACCAATATTGGGGTTGGGCTTCTTGAAAGTAATAAGAAAAACTATATCAACAAAATCAATCCTGCGCACAGTTTTACCGTCCTTCATTATGTCGAAACGATAGATTACATCAGATTTCTTATCATATATTTGTGGAGTGTATAAAACAATGATATGGCTTCCAACTTCGAAATCCTCTTTTGGCTCTATTTTCGTGTATGAAACTGTGGTATACTTACCCTGCCATTGCTTTTTTGAAACGCAGCCAGTAAGCAAATAACTGCCTATTAATCCCAATAACACAAATATTGTAAATCTCTTCATCTCTTCCCCTTACTCGTTTAATTTTAATAAATTCTCAACCGAAGTCAATCACCATCTCGTTCGTATTTTTAGCTTAGAATTACAGAATGTTCCTGAAATGTCAAATTCTCAGACATCGATCTCCCGCTTTTTTGTGCACAAGGGGTTTGGTGAACAGGTGAACACCTGGTGCTCGTGCTCTACGTGCTCTATGTGAAGCTACTAATATGAAAGTAGATAAAAAATTGGGGTCAAGACTTGCATTCTATAAAAAACCATATATACTAATTCAAGATATGTAATTCCCGAATGAAAAATAACATTGAAAAAGTAGCAGATTTAATTGAACAGGCACGGAAGAATGACGAAGACGCGTGCCAGAAGATCTTAAATCTATATAAAGGAAGGATATTCAGTTATGTCTATCGGATGGTGAGAAACTTCCATGATGCTGAAGATATAACTTTTGATACTTTTATAAAGTGTTTTAAAGCACTTGGCAGGTTTGATACTTCCAAGAAGTTCTCAACATGGCTCTTTACTATTGCTCACAATACGACCTTCGATTTTTTCCGAAAAAACAAACAAGAATATGAGTATCTTGATGAAAGGCACGGTATTACTGATGATATCGTTGAAAAATCTGAAAAAAAGAGAAAAATGGCGCAAATCGAAAAAGCCCTTATTCAATTACCTCCGCTTGACCGAGAACTTGTGGTTTTATTTCATAAAGAGGAATATTCATACCAGGAAATCAGCGAAATCCTCAAGATACCGGTGACAACGATAAAAACCCGGCTCCACCGAGCACGCAAGAAACTGTCTAGATTGATCCAAGAAACCAAGTGAAACTTTTCTTCATATCTTTCGTATTACTTAGTGATGAAGCATAAAACAATAGAAATACTAATCCAAAAGTCCCTTGATTTCGAGGCAAATGCAGAAGAAGAGAAGATTCTCCAAGCTCATTTGTCTGGATGCAAAGAGTGCCAACGCTTTTACCAGGAAATGGTACAGATTCAAAAGGCACTCTACGGGCTCACTGAATTTTATCCAGAACATGGTTTTAACGAACGCCTACTGAAAAAGCTGGGATTTCGAAAGATCTTTGCCTGGACCAAAACAGCCAAGGTTTTTGCAGGTGCCTGGTTAGCATCCATTCTGCTTTTGGCATTTTCACCCCTACCTGGGAAAGCAATAAATCAGATATTAACCTCGGCACCTGCTCTTATGCGCATCGTCAATACAGGCAAGGTCATTATCTCATCGCTCAGCCATGTTGTAATGCCTTTTGCCAAAAATTCATTCGATATTGTATGGCCCATAATCGGATTAGTATCAAGCATTATCATCACTTATTTCTTTAGTAAAGCAATTTACCCCGTTAGAAAGCTCGATGCAAACATTAAATCCCCTGCTCAAGGGCAGGATTTTCTAACCGGGTAAAAAAGGAGGAAACATGCAAGGCTTAACTATTATTTTAATGTTCTTACAAGTATCAAACCCTGGATCTTTTGAGTATATTGGACAATTGCCAGAGGTTATTATCGAGGCTCCACGATGTGAGCGCGAGGATATCGCGTGGTCTGGCTTGCTGCCGGAGACCATTATTACTGCTCCACGAGAAGAAAACATCATCTTAGCTCAATTCACCACACTTTTAGAACCACACTTTGCCTATGGACAGACAATATCAGAAATAGACATTGATTTCATTGAAAAAGGCGATGTGATCGGTGATAATTATCACGTGCCTGAAGGCGACACAGTTGATGATGATGTCACAGTGCAAGGCGGCAATGCAGAGATCGAAGGTGTTATTGACGGCGACCTCGCAGTCATGGGCGGCATAGTTGAGGTCAGTGGTCTGATCGACGGCGACGTCGCAGTATTTGGCGGTAACCTTGATATAACTGGCACAATTGACGGCGACGCCGCAGTCATGGGTGGCAACATAACTAACCAAGGGGTCATAACTGGCGACCTCTTTGTCGTTGGCGGTACAGTCCGGCTCGATTCAGGCTCAGTAGTCCAGGGTGATATAAGCATGGTCGGTGGTACTGTAGACCGTGATGAAAACGCAGAAGTGCTCGGCGAAATAACCTCGATCGAACTCGACGTCCTGCATAAGATCATGCCGCGCATTGGTAAAGCCTTTAGACTTCCCAAGTTCTTACCAGGTGCTCATGTTTTCCCCAAAATTTTCTTCATCGCTGCAATGATCGTCATGTATATAATAAACCTACTTATATTTCTGATATTCCCTGGTACGATTGAGAAAATCGTTGAAAGACTACAACTTAATGTGTGGGCATCAGTTGGTTTTGGTCTGGGTCTTGAGGTACTGTACATACCACTGATCGCCCTCTTCGCAGTTTCAGTGATCGGCATACCATTAATACCTATTTTTGTTCTGGCGGTTTTCCTGGGTGCGCTCTTTGGGTTCTCTGCACTTTCGCTCATCATCGGAAATAAGGTTGCCAATGGCTTGAAGTGGAATGTAACAAGTAAACCTGGACTCTTTAGTATTGGCTGGCTCTCAATAATGATCATCCCGATCATTGTCCACCTTATCGGCCCACCGATATTCATCTTAGGCTGGATTATCACCTATGTAGCACTAACTATAGGTATCGGCGCGGTTATCTATACGCTGATCAAGAAGAACGCCAAGACCAAGAAGTAGAACTTTTGTCCTGGTTTGACCTATCTATCTGCCACCTCCTCCTCTTACACGGAGGAGGTGGTTATTAATTGTGTTGAATTAACCATTTAGTTGATTATAATAGCATCATGAAATTACTTGATACGGCAAAACGCGCTGCGCTTGACAAGGATTTTGCTAAACTCGAAGACCTTTGGACCGAAATGGTCCTCGATGAATCTATCGAGCTCGCGAGTTTCTTTGAAGTTTGCGATAAATTGAAAAAAGTGCACGCTTCAAAACGTGCCCTACCCCTTTTAGAAATGCTTGCTGATCAACATATATCAAATAAGACATATACAAAAGCACTTGCAGTATACAAGAAAATGCTGTATTTCAGCAAACAAAATACTGAACTGAGGGTATGTATCATAGATCTTTATAGGAAATCATTTCCTGAAAGTACCCATTTCAACGAGTATTTAGACATATCAGGGTTAATTAATAATGATCCGATATTAAAGGCGATCGCCAAACTCGATGAGTTTCTCAAGTATGATGTGGGGAAATATTTCTATTTTGAACGGTACGGTTTTGGTGAAGTGATCGATACTATCCCGGCTAAAAAAGAAATCATAATAGATTTTGAGAAGAAGAAAAGACACTTCCTCTCTCTAATCGTCGCGCAGGGGGTACTCATCCCGGTCACTGAAGGCAGTTTTCTTAACCTTAAATACAAAGATATATCGACACTCAAGCAAATGAGTCAGGAGAACCCTGTACAACTGATAAAGATGATGCTCAAGGATTTTTCAGAACCTTTAAGTGCATCACAAATCAAGCAGCACCTGGACGGCATCGCCGACAAAAAGCACCTTGGTAAATGGTGGGAAAAGGTGCGAAAAACACTTGAAAAGGATGAGAATATAAAAGTATCTGGACGGACAGCTCGACTATATACTTATATTGAATCGAACCAGGATAAAGACGCGCTGGAAATCGCTGCTTTTAAGAAAGCAGATCTTTCAGAGAAATATCTGTTGGCTGAGGAATTCTCAAACAAAGCACCTGGTGTGTTCGAGAAAATCTTACCCGAACTTGTAAAAATAGCCAATAGAATTCATGAACGCGACCCAGGCGTGGCACTCGATATTCTGATGCTCTGCGAAGACATCGGCGTAGAGGTTAATTTCACCTTTTCAAAAGAATCGCTTCTGAAAGATAGGGGTGTGGTCTACATCATCCTGCACCTTAATAGCATTGAGCATCAAACAAACCTGCTGGCATTGATTAAGCAGAACGAACCAGACTCGGCAAGAATCCTCAAGAACCTCATGCTAACCAGTGACAACTCAAAATTCCTCGAACAAGTAGCAAAGCATCTTGAATCTGCACCTAACATTTTGAAGGATGTCTACTATACAATTTTCTCGTTTTCCAAGAAATATCCAGCGCAATATCAGTGGATGCTCAAGCGCATTCAAGCCGGCAGATTACCTGAATACCTGAACCCGGGTTTCCTCCCCCGGTTGATCGATAGTCTTGATTATGTTAAGGGTATTAAGGGTCTTATATGGAAAATACTGAACCTGGAGAGTTTTGACAAAATTATCGCAAAGGCGAACCCAGATGAAGCAAAGCGCATTCTCGAAGCAGTAAACAGTAGTCGGGTTTTAGAAGATTATAAGCAAAAAGACTATGCACGCATCATTGAGTATCACCACCCTAACCTCTTCAAACGTAAAATTGATATTGTTTACACAACTGAACAGGCATTGAAAAAGAAACAGGACGAACTGCAACAAATAATGTCCATGCAAATTCCAGAGAATAAAAAGGAAATAAGACGGGCAAGAGAATTCGGCGATTTAAGTGAGAACTTTGAGTATAAGGCAGCGCGTCAAAAACAGGCACAGCTGTACGGAAAAGTCCGCATAATCGAGAGTGAACTGAGCAAGGCACAGATCATTACACCTGATGCCGTTGACACCAGTAAAGTAAACATCGGTACGAAAGTAATGCTCAAGAACCTCACTGATGAAAAACAGACCCATTACACAATACTTGGTCCATGGGATACTGATCTTGATAAGAACATCATTTCGAATGAAGCACCGGTTGCCCAGGCTCTACTCAATCATGCACCGGGTGAAAAAATTACAATAAACAAAGTTCAATACGAGATTGTCAGAATAGAAAAAGCAATATAAAGGAGGTTTTTATGAAAAAAATATTGCTATTGGCAGCCATTGCCATCCCGCTCCTGGTCTTTGCCAAAGAGGAAACAGTTGGCTACCTCGGTGTGACTACCGAAGCACTGAGCCAAGCCATGATAACAGCGCTCGATGTGGAACATGGCGTCCTTATCAAAGAGGTCGTTGAAAAATCACCCGCGGAAAAGGCAGGTCTGGAAAAAGGTGATGTAATATTAGAAGTGGACGGCGAGAAAATTGTTGACTATGCAACGTTGAAAGGACTTGTCGCTGCAAAACCTGATGAGAAAGTAAAGATACTCATTAACCGGTCAGGTAAAGAGTATACCAAAGAAGCCAAGCTGGGAGCTCGTGTAAAACCTAAATTCAGTATCCAGATGGAATTACCGGATTTCGATGAAATCAAAGAATTAATGAACCGAGGCTCAGAGGAATTAAAGCAGGAACTAGAACATCTCAAAGAAGAACTTGAGATACTAAAAAAGGACCTCGAGGAACTGAAGAAGCAAATCAAAAAGTAGTAACTGATAGTAAGCTTCTTATTAAGTTGCGCCGTTGAAATCAATCCCTTGACATCCTCATTGCTCTTGCTATAATTATTATATAAGAATGGCGCAGGGGAAAAGTAGAAAAAAGTAGAATAAGGAGGCTAAAATGAGGAACACAGTAAAACTGGTTGCTCTTGTTAGCATTATGCGAAAACTCCTCATCTTTTTAGTCTGTGCACTTGGTTTCGCGCAGGTAAACTGGGAAAATGAAATTATAGATTCTGTATATCTTGACAATTATCATTACTATTTCAATTCAATGGCGCTCGATACAAATGGCATACCTTGTGTTGTCTATAATCCACGCGATGGCGACACTATTATGTTTGCCTGGCAAACTGATTCTGGATGGCACAAAGAAATCGTTGAGTCCGGTTTGAAATACTATGGTTTTTCCCTTGCTATTGACGACAGCAATATAGTGCATTTTAGTTATTACCGAAGAAACGATTCATTGGATATGACTTATCATTGTCATGGATACCGGGATACAAATGGCTGGCAGATTGAGGAAGTCGATTCAACAGCTGGCTCTCTTGGCAACTATTCTCGGAGTATCAATTCATCGATCGATCTTGATACTGCAGGTTTACCTGGTATAGCCTATATTTCCTGGAATATTGAGGACTCGCTCCATTATATCAAATATGCTCATTATAATGGAACAAGTTGGGATACGTCAGTGGTTGTGCGTGATACGACCTGGCATCACTATTATCCACTGGATTGGAGTCCCTCCTTGGAATTTGATACTCAAAACACACCTCATATCGCATTTCATCGGGTCCGTAGTGACACCCACGTTGATACCCTTAAAATTGCTCATTATGATGATACTCTGAGTTATTGGGTTGTTGAACCGGTCATGGATTGCGGCGTGGCAACATACCCCATTTCTTTTAAATTAGACAGCCAGGATTATCCGAGCATTGCCCATGGTTATGGAGCTGGTCTTGCCTATACCTGGTGGAACGGTTCAGCCTGGAATACTGATTATGGCATTGCAAGCATTGGCTGGCTTGAAACGCGGATTCGTCTTGCCCTGGATAGTAATGACCGACCTCATATTTTATACAAACACTGGGGCACGGTGTTCCCCAGTTATTGTTACAAGGATAGCATCTGGGATATGTGTGGACCAGTTGAACCAGATACCCTCCAAGCTCATCTTGATGCTGACCTTAACCTTGCATTTGATCGTAATGACCAACCTCATATCTCTTATAAGTTCTATCAAACAGATATAGATACCCAGTCCATATTTGGTCTCAAATATGCCAAAGGCACGTTTGTCGGTGTTGAGGAATATGAGAGCGGCAAAATTGAGAAAGAACTTGAATTACAGGTATTTCCAAACCCTACTACGAGAAGGGTTAATATACAGTACACGATTTCTGTTCAGAGTGATATTGAATTAACAATCTACGATGTGACTGGTGCAAGAAAAAAATCAATACAGCACGAAGCTCAACCATCTGGTTGGTATCAAGAAAAATTAGACACAAAAGGGCTTGCAAGTGGTGTTTACTTTATCGTTCTCAGACAGGGTAATGACAAAGTTTCAAGAAAGTTCCTTATCATACGGTAAATCCACTACATATTACGGAGAGCATACATTTCGTGGATGATATGAGAACTATTTCATGTTCTCATCAGTAACCTGCTATTAAGGATGCCATTTTCGGTGTGCAATGATACCACAAGCTTAGGTTATTGACTTTCTTCTTTCTATAATTATACTGTCACAACCAGCATGGAAATACATAAGTTTACCGAACGAGACACTAAACAATGGGAAGAGTTTGTCCCAAAGGCAAATAACGGTACGATATTTCACTCCCTAAGGTTTCTTGGCTACCATCCTTCTCAACGTTTCAAGAATCACCACCTCATAATAAAAGAAAAAGCTAGTATCCTTGCCCTCTTCCCCGCGGTCATACAAGACAAGACTATTATTTCGCACCAAGGTGCTTCATACGGTGGTTTTGTCCTAAAGCAAGGGATTGGAATACATAAGACATGCCTGATCGTCGAACATGTTGTCACCTATTTGAAAGAACGCGGCTACGAAAAGATTATTCTCACGCAAACGCCATTGATTTATTATAAAAAACCTGATCAATATATTGATTTTGCCCTGTTGAAAAACGGTTTTCATTATCGAAAACGTGAAATCACCGCAGTCATTCCGATAGATGTTGCAGACCCGCTCCTTACCTTCCACCCTGATGCACGGCGTTCAACAAAGAAAGCAATAAGAGAAGGCGTAATCATCACTATTTCAGAGGACTTCAAAACCTTCTACGCGATTTTAGAGCATAATCTCGGGATGAGACACAATGTATCACCCACGCACACGATCGAAGAGCTTTTGCGCCTGAAAAAATTATTCCCTGACGATATCCTTCTTTTTGGCGCATATTTTAACAAAAAAATGATCGGTGGGCTCGTTGTTTTCTGCGTAAACCAAGATGTCATACTGGCATTCTACATAAGTCATAATAATGACTTTCAGATCTATCGACCGATCAATCTATTGTTTTATGAGGTTCTAAAATGGGGATATATTAAAGGGTTCAAATACCTTGACCTTGGCACGTTTACTCTGAACATGAATCCGAACTGGGGTTTGGGGCGGTTCAAAGAAAACCACAATGCACGTGGTTTCTTAAGGGACTCGTTTGAACTGGACATTACATGAGCATGATTTCGGGGTTCGAAAATGATAAATATCGGTAGTTCAAAATACTATCTGGTGAATGAATTGTGCATAAATACTAAATACGAACTACTAAATTCTAAACAAATTCTAAATTCAAATGTTTTAAATGCAAAATACTTACATCTTTATCTATTTCTCTCTTTATATCGTAGAATTGAGGAAAAAAAGTTTTGGTCATTTGTTTTTTGCTATTTGATATTATTTAGGATTTCGGATTTAGAAATTAGGATTTCCCAAAAGTTGCAAAGCGAAAGCAATTCACCTTACACGATTACAGATCGGGTGGCAGAATGAAACATGAAATAATTTCCTTAGGCCATGGATCAGGTGGATTATTAACCAGCCGCCTTGTCAAGGATATCATCCTAAAATATTTCAAGAGCCCGGTTCTCAAACACCTTGAAGACGCAGCTCGAATAACACTAAAAAATACCAACTTGGCATTCACGACCGATTCTTATGTGATCGACCCGATATTTTTCCCAGGCGGTGATATCGGCAAGCTCGCCATCTGCGGCACGGTGAATGACCTCGCCATGCAGGGGGCGATCCCAAAATACATTTCATTCTCGATGATCATAGAAGAAGGCTTTGCGATAAAGAAACTCGAACGCATCCTTAAATCCGCTGAACAAGCTGCGCATAAAGCAGAGGTTCAAGTTGTCGGTGGCGATACAAAAGTTGTTGAAAAAGGTAAAGCCGACAATATCTTCATAACAACTTCAGGGGTTGTGATAATAAAACTCGACCTTTCCAGGCAGCGTATAAGACCTGGTGACGTCATCTTGCTCAGTGGGACGATTGGTGATCATGGGGTGGCGATAATGAATGAAAGATTGAATTTGGGTTTGCGTTCGAGTATTAAGAGTGATGTTGCGCCACTCAATCTTCTCACTAAGACACTTTTGAAATACAAATCATCAATTCACTTCATGCGTGATCCAACGCGGGGCGGTATTGTATCGGTGCTAAACGAAATGGTCGATGGTTCAAAAATGGGCATTATCATACAGGAAAAAGATGTGCCTATTAAAAGAGAGGTCATCGGCGCCACTGAAATACTGGGCATTGACCCGCTCTATATTGCTAATGAGGGTAAGTTCCTCTGCGTCGTTGAAAAAACATCGGCTGGAAAGATACTGAAGTCCATGAAATCCCATACCTTAGGCAAAAATGCCGCAGTGATCGGTGAAGTTGTGAAAGAATCAGGGGTTTGGTTGGAAACAAAGATCGGCGGCATACACCCTCTTTTGCAGCTGGAAGCTGAGGGGCTACCGAGGATTTGTTGATATGTTTGCAAAAGGTCATAATGCAAGAGCAATATGACGAGATGTTTATGACCAAAGCGCTTGCCCTGGCTAAAAAAGCTTGGGGAAGTACCGGGATCAACCCTCGGGTCGGCGCCCTGGTCGTAAAAAATAACCGGCTTGTCGGTCAAGGTTATCACCGAAAACTCGGTGAAGCCCACGCGGAAATCTGCGCTCTGACAGATGCCGGCAATCAAGCAAATGGAGCAACCCTTTATGTAAACCTCGAACCCTGCTGCTGTACTGGTCGGACACCACCGTGTGTAGCTGCCATTGACAAAGCAGGCATCAAAAGAGTCGTTCTCAGCATGAATGACCCTAACCCATTGGTCAGTAGTAAGGGAGTTGAATATCTTAGAGCTCATCATATCGCGGTCACACCCAATATCATCAACGACGAAGCGCGCAAACTGAATTCCTGGTATACCAAGTACATAACAACAAAAATTCCTTATGTGATAATGAAAATAGCGGTATCTCAAGACGGCAAGATTGCGGGCTTCCCGCAGAAATATATTACTTCAGAATCATCAAGGAGGTTTGTCCACGCACTGCGCGGACAACTCAATGCCGTACTTGTAGGAATAAATACGATACTACTCGATGACCCCTATTTGACCGATTGGCTCCTCGGTAAGAATAGTCCGATAAGGATCGTAATCGACCCGAACCTCAAGATGCCTGATCACACCAACTTCTTGAACCCAAACAGTCGCAGAATTATCATAACAAACAAAGCCAATGACCCGAGAAGAATTCAGCTCCTGACCGCACTCGGGGTTGAATTTATTTACTTTGAAGGTACTTCCTACCAGGCATCACAGATCCTTGAGCAACTCGGCAAACTAGCTATTAGCTCTATTCTCATCGAAGGCGGCGGTAAAGTCTTTGCCCAATTTTTCAAAACCAAGATGTACGATGAACTCTATCTTTTCAGAGCTAAAACAACAACCGGCAATGGTTTAGCACTGAGCAGGAAGATCATGGACTATGTGCAAAGCCAAGATAAAAAACCATTGAATATCGGGGAGGATATACTATATCATGTTTACAGGAATAATTGAAGAAAAAGGAAAGATTGCCAAGATAACCAAAGGCAAAATCCAAAGGATAGATATTGAATCGACGCTCAAGAACAAACAGGGCGATAGTATTGCAATTGATGGTATATGTCTAACTATTGTGGCGACAACTGACAAAGGGTTTTCAGTCGAGGCCATGCAGCAGACTAAGGGCATCACCACCTTTTCACAATGGCGCATCAACGACCGCGTCAACCTTGAACGCGCCTTGACCATATCTTCCCGGCTTGGCGGACATATCCTTTTAGGTCATGTCGATGAAACGGCAAAAGTTATCCGAAAAAAGGGTAATGAATATTTCTTTCAGATTTCCAGAAAGAATCAGAAATATCTTATTGAAAAAGGGTCGATCAGTATTAATGGTTGCAGCTTGACCATTATGTCAATATCAAACGATATTTTCTCAGTTTCAGTAATCCCCTATACCTTGCAGAATACTACCTTCGGTAATTTAAGAATCGGGTCATTGGTCAATATTGAATACGATTATCTGATAAAAATCCTGACCCCTGGCACCTGATCTGAACCGAAGAAAATCCGAATGCGTGATCCTATAAAAGGGGAGGTCGCTGAGGGTTTATGTATATTTTTATTGTC
>JAUWLY010000259.1 GCA_030613445.1 Candidatus Stahliibacteriota bacterium
TGCTGACGCTCGCAAAAGCTGGTGACCACATTGTTTCTGACGATACTATTTATGGCGGAACCTATGCGTTGTGCAAGAGTATTTTGCCCAAGATAGGGATTGAAGTAGCATTCTGCAATACCGCGGATGTCGATCAGCTCAAATCTGCTATCCGCGATAACACAAAATTAATATTCACTGAAACACCAGCAAATCCGACATTGAAGATTATCGATATTGCTCAATGTGCAGAAGTTTCACGCGCTAAGAACATCCCCTTATGTGTCGATAATACTTTTGCCACACCCTATCTGCAAAGACCAATGGAATTTGGCGCTGATATTGTGATTCACTCAGCGACAAAGTATTTTGGGGGACATGGTGATATTATCGGCGGAGTTGTTGTTGGGAAAAAAGATTTTATCCATGCGCTTTGGGAGGACGCTAAAGAGATAGGGGCATGTAATTCACCATTCAATGCATGGCTTGTTCTGCGTGGTCTAAAGACCTTAGCCGTGAGAATGGACCGCCACTGCAGGAATGCTATGAAAATCGCAGAATATCTGGATAAACACGATAAAGTCGAGAAAGTATATTATCCAGGACTGTTGTCGCACCCAGGACATGAACTTGCCAAGAAACAGATGAGTGGTTTCGGTGGCATGGTCGGGTTTGATGTGAAGGGGGGCAAAGATGCAGGTAAGATAATAATGAACTCTGTGCAATTGTGTATTCTTGCGGTCAGTCTCGGCGATGCCGATACCCTGATCGAACATCCTGCTTCAATGACCCATTCAACCTACTCGGATGAAGAATTACGTGATTGCGGGATCAATCCCGGTTATGTAAGATTGTCAGTGGGGCTTGAACACGCTGATGATATAATTGCTGATCTTGATCAAGCCCTATCTAAGATATAAATTCTAAGCACTAAATCCGAAATCCTAAACAAGCACAAATGATAAAAATTATAAATTCAAAACGTCTTGAAAATTTGAATTTAGATATTGTTTAGAATTTAGAAATTCGGATTTAGAGTTTTCCGAAAGGAAGGAGGTTTGATGGTTGGAATTGTTGGCTATGGTTCTTATTTACCAAGATATCGAATTAAGGTTGAGGAGATTGCCCATCAGTGGGGTAGAGATTCTGAGACAGTAAAACGGGGTCTGATGCTCAAGGAAAAAACTGTGCCTGGAATGGATGAGGATACGATAACCATATCAGTGGAAGCTGCACGTAATGCGCTAAAAAGAGCTGATATCGACCCGGTTGAGATCGGCGCGTTGTACATCGGTTCAGAATCACACCCCTATGCTGTGAAACCATCTGGTACTGTAGTGGCTGAGGCTTTGGGTGTTGTGCCGAATGTCCACATAGCGGATTATGAATTTGCCTGTAAGGCAGGTACCGAGGCAATGTTTGTTGCTCATGGTCTGGTAAAGGCTGATCTTGTAAAGTATGCACTCGCCATTGGTGCTGATACTTCGCAGGGTGCACCAGGTGATGCCCTTGAATTTTCTGCCGCAGCCGGTGGTTCGGCATTCATTTTCGGAAAAAAAGGCGTTATTGCTGAAATCCTGGATACCTTTTCTTATACAACAGATACACCTGATTTCTGGCGTCGGGAAGGTGCGTTTTATCCGCTTCACAGCGGACGATTTACTGGTGAGCCTGCTTATTTCAAACATGAATTGGGCGCGGCAAAGGCAATTCTTAATAAAAGTGGGTATAAACCAACCGATTTTGCCCATGCGATTTTCCACATGCCAAATGGTAAATTTCCATTAGCCGTGGCTAAGAGATTGGGTTTTACCAAGGAACAGATTGATGCGGGTTGGATAGTCCCATTAATGGGTAATACCTATTCAGGCTCGTCACCCACTGGATTTTCTGCGACGCTCGATATCGCCAAACCAGGTGAGTTGATAATACTCGTTTCTTTTGGTTCAGGTGCAGGTAGTGATGCATTTATATTTAAGATGACCGATCGAATTGATGAAGTGCGTGATAAGGCAACGAAGCTCAAAGAGATCCTTGAGAACAACCGTATCTACCTTGATTATGGACAGTACGCCAAGTATCGGGGTAAGATTATAATGTCCGGATAAGGAGGCTGGTATGAGAGAAGTTGCAGTGATTGGTTGTGGAATGACCAAATTTGGTGAGCTCTGGGAAAAGTCTCTGAGGGACATATTCGTTGAAGCTGCCCTAAAGGCAATCGATGATGCAGGTGTGGATCATATTGATTCGATGTATGTAGGTGCAATGACCCCAGGACTTTTTGTTGGTCAGGAACACATTAGTGCTTTGATGGCGGATTATCTGGGCGTGGCTCCGATACCAGCGATGCGTGTTGAATCAGCGTGTTGTTCAAGTGGTATGGCGTTGAGACTCGGTCTTTTTGAAATTTCTTCAGGTCATAGTGATATAGTTTTGGTCGGTGGCGTTGAAAAGATGAATGACGGTGCTGATGCTACTTACGCGCTTGCCACCGCAGCAGATCAGGAATATGAGGTGTATCAAGGCGTGACTTTTCCTGGTCTTTACGCTTTGATTGCTCGAGCACATATGCATCGCTACGGCACAACGAGGAAGCAGCTGGCTGCAGTATCAGTAAAAAATCACCACAACGGTGCGATGAATCCCAATGCCCAATTCCAAAGAGAAGTCACGCTTGAACAAGTCATGAATGCAACATTGGTTGCTGATCCGCTGACTGTGCTCGACAGTTCACCAGTATCTGATGGCGCAGCATGCGTTGTTCTCACATCAGTTGATTTTGCTAAGCAGCTGAAAGCACCGTTGGTTAAGATACTCGGTTCAGGTGCCGCTACTGATACACTTGCCCTGCATAGTCGCGAAGACATAACTGCTTTGAAAGCAGTTAAAGTGTCAGGTGAGGTTGCCTATAAGATGGCTGGTGTTAAGCCATCAGATATTGATGTGGCTGAGGTCCACGATTGTTTCTCGATCGCCGAGATCTGTATTATTGAGGAATTGGGTTTTACTGAAAAAGGCAAAGGTGGTCCTTTCACTGAGCAGGGGAATACCGCTTTAGAAGGTAAAATTCCAGTTAACCCATCGGGCGGTTTGAAATCAAAGGGTCACCCGGTTGGTGCTACTGGTATTGCGCAAGTTGTTGAAGTGGTTGAACAGTTACGTGGCAAGGCTGGTAAGCGTCAGGTGAAGAACGCAACGATAGGATTGACTCAGAACATGGGTGGTTCAGGAGCATCATCTGTGACACATATATTCAAAATATAGAAGATGGGTTTGGGTATGGAAGCTAGAAAAAAGATAGGAAATGGATTTTGAAGTTAGATTATTCTATTAATTATATCCAGCATCCTAACCTAAACCTAATAACCATTTCGTAAGGAGGTTACATGCCATCACCGAGATATCGAAGAGAGATGCCTCAGAGATACCGGCTCGAAGCTGCCAAGTGTAAGAAATGCGGTAAATTGTTTTTTCCTCCACGCCTGGTATGCGCGGCTTGTGGGTCCAAAGGATTCGATAAGACGAAATTGTCAGAAACCGGAACAATTATTTCTTATACAATAATCAGGGTAGCACCAGCAGACTTTGCTACGCAAGTTCCCTATGCGATCGCTATTGTCGAATCAGACAACGGTGCCCGGCTTACAACTCAGGTCGTTGACTGCAAGCCAGAAGATCTTGAAATCGGCAAGAAAGTAAAGTTTGTTTTCAGGAAGTTGTATACAGAAGGACACACGGGGATTATTTGTTATGGTTATAAGGCAGTATTGGTATAAGCAAAATCCAAGACCCAAAACCCAAGAACCAAGGTATGTGCGACAGCTCACAATATCTACATGTGATAATCAACTCATGTTGATAAAAATTTGGTTCTTGTCTCTTGGAATTTGGATCTTACCGTGAGGGATTATGTTTAAAATAGAATCAAAAATAAGCGTAAACAGCGCTGATTACAAAGAGAACAAAGCAGCTATGCAAGAAGCAGTGGGGGTCTTGAAGGAACGCCTTGCATCGGTGAAAAAGGGTGGTCCTGATTATATGCATAAGAAGCATAAAGACCGCGGCAAGTTCTTTGTGCGTGAGCGGCTACGCCTTCTTCTTGATCCGGATACGCCCTTTCTTGAACTGAATCCGTTGGCAGCTTGGGATATGTATGATAATGGTCATCCAGGAGCAGCGATTATTACTGGTATTGGCCTTGTCCACAACAGAGAGGTTATGGTCATTGCTCACGATGCAACGGTGAAAGGTGGGACATATATTCCGGAAACCATAAAGAAGCATATTCGCGCGCAAGAGATTGCTATGGAAAATCGCCTGCCATGCATATATCTTGTTGATTCAGGAGGTATATTTTTGCCGCTTCAGGTCGGGACATTCCCTGACCGCTTCCATTTCGGCAGGATATTTTTCAACCAGGCGCGAATGTCAGCTGAAAATATCCCTCAAATATCAGTGGTTATGGGGTTCTGTACTGCAGGTGGTGCGTATCAACCGGCGATGAGTGATGAGGTGGT
>JAUWLY010000150.1 GCA_030613445.1 Candidatus Stahliibacteriota bacterium
TCAAAGTGTCTGCGTCACAGTATCGCTCAGCAGAGAATAAGGTGATCTTGTCTGTGAAAGAAAGCAAAGTCAACGTAGATAAGAACCTGCGTATCATGGAACTCTACAAGAAATCAATCATACCGCAAACTGAAGCAAATCTAAAATCAGCATTTGTCGCATACGAAGCTAGGCAAATTGATTTCCTCAGCTTACTTGAAAGTGAACGTATGCAGATACAGGCTGAATTGGATTACTACAAAGCTCAGACCAGGCTATTTAAAGCTGTCGCCGATCTTGAAAAAGCAATTGGCATAGCTTTTAGTGAAATGTAACCCAGGAGGAAATATGTTAAAAAAAGCAATCATTTCGATCGGTGTGTTTATTCTAATAAGCGGATCGATATTTGTAATTGCCTGTGCGCAAAGAAAAGAAAAGTTAGTGCCCGAAACGGATATCCTCGGGCAAGAAACTATCTGTCCAGTTATGGGTAATCAGTTTGAAATAACCAAATATACCCCGGTTATTGAATACAAAGGTACGAAATACTATTTCTGCTGCGCTGGTTGCGATAAAGATTTTGCTGAAAATCCGGAAAAATACATAAAAACCATGGGGGAATCCCCACAAGCTGAAAAGCACGAAGAAAATGAAGAAAGAAATGTCCTGCATTGGACGTGTTCCATGCATCCTGAGGTCAAAGCCGATGAAGATGGTAACTGTCCAATCTGCAACATGGGTCTTATGCCGGTTTATGAGAAAAATGGACCGGGAGAATCCTTGCATTTGAATGATAACGCGATGTTTCTGGCAGGTATCAAGATGACACCTGCTGTGAAAAATCAGCTTTACAACAAAATCCAAACCATTGGCAAAGTAGCATATGACCCTGAATTGGTTGTTGCTCAAGAAGAATACTTAAATGCAGTTGAAATGATGGAATCACTTAAAGGATCTGGCAATATCACTGTTGAGCGAACAAAGAGTGTTGTCGAAAAATCCAGATACAAATTAAGGTTGCTTGGTATGGATAATGTGGAAATTGAAAGACTCAAAAAAACAAAGCAAATAGATAGGTCTCTGATCATGCCTGAACGTGAAACATGGATATATGCAGAGTTGTACGAATCTGATATAGCATGGGTCAAGAAAGGACAGAAGGTAACAGTTACTTCGCCTGCCTATCCGGATAAGGAACTTCATGGAAAAATAAGATCCATTAACCCTATTCTAAACGATAAGACAAGGTCAGTACAAATACGAATTTGCCTTGCCAATGTACACTTATTTTTAAAACCTGCTATGTATGTTGATGTTGTGATAAAATCAGTATATGGATCGCAAACAATGCAGAAAAACGGTGGTATCATAACAGTGCCAAAAACCGCAGTCCTGGACACAGGGAACCGTAAGATTGCATGGGTCTATCTTGGTGACGGCAGGTTCGAACCGAGACAGTTGAAAATAGGACCGGTTGGCATAGTCCAAAAAGCGGACATCAATGTGCGTTCCTATCCTATCCTTCATGGTATTGAGGAAAATGAAATCGTAGTGACAAATGGTAACTTCTTAATAGATTCTGAAAGTCAAATCAGTGGCATAGCAGCACTTGAGTACGGTGGAGCAATTGGCATTGAAGAAACCCACGAAACACCGGGCAGTGAACACGAGCAGTAAGATCAGATTTGTCATTGTCAACTTGACAATAATCATACACTAATATGATTGAAAGAATCATTGAAATCTGTTTAAAAAATAGGCTACTTGTTATTACCGCATTCATCTTAATAATTCTCTGGGGTATCTTTGCAATGGTCAATACACCAGTCGATGCGATCCCAGATATCGGTGAACTTCAGGTTATCGTTTATGTGGAATGGCCAGGAAGAAGCCCAAAAGACGTTGAAGACCAGGTCATTTACCCGCTGACCACAAAACTCATGGGTACTCCAGGTATGAAAACTATCCGCTCATCATCAGCATTCGGCTTCGGTCTGGTTAATTTAATCTTCAAAGAAAGTATCGATTTCTATTGGGCAAGAACCAGAGTTCTCGAGCGACTGAATTTCGCAACTACTGACCTGCCCGTTGACGCCAAAGTTACTCTGGGGCCTGATGTCACGGCGGTTGGACAAATATTCTGGTATACAATTGAAAATGGCTACTATTGTCCGTATCATCCACACCAATACTATTCAGAACCAGGCACCTGTCCGGAAGATAATGAGGACCTTATTGCATCAACATACGATTTAAGCGAACTTCGCAGCATCCAGGATTGGTATGTCCGCTACCAACTCAACTCAGTACAAGGAGTTTCAGAAGTGGCATCAGTTGGCGGTTTTGTAAAGGAATATCAGATTGATATTGATCCCAAAAGGCTTATCTATCATGATATAAAAATCACTGAACTTCTGAATGTTATTAAGAATTCCAATATTGACGTTGGTGCAAAAGTTTTCGAAGAAGGAAGTATAGAATTCGTCATACGGGGATTGGGTTTTATAAAAACCATTGAAGATATCGAAAACATTGCAGTACACACATATGACGGGGTACCTGTATACATTAAAAATCTTGGCAATGTCGCGATAGGTCCTGCTTTTCGTCGGAGTGCACTTGATAAAGTAGGTACCGAAGCAACCGGTGGTGTTGTGGTCATGCGTTATGGTGAAAACCCTCTTAAAGTTATCGAACGCCTAAAAATCAAGATAAAAGAACTTGAGATCGGTCTACCCCCTGGCGTGAGGATCGTCCCCTTTTATGACCGTTCTGGTCTGATCAATCGTACGATAAACACGTTGAAAAATGCTCTGACCCAGGAAATAGTCATTACCGTCATTGTTATTGTGGTTTTTCTTCTTCATTTTTTCGGTAGCTTGATTATCTCCATTGTATTGCCGATCGGAATCCTGGTCTCTTTCATACTAATGCGTATCTTCGGTGTTGACGCTAATATCATGTCCTTGGGAGGAATAGCAATTGCGATCGGCGTGATGGTTGATGCTGGGTCGGTTCTTGTCGAGAACATCCATCGAAAACTTGCTGAAAATCAAAACCGGATGTCCGAACATATTCGAAATAGATTGGAAGTCACGGTTGACGCAGCTAAAGAAGTAGGAAAACCTGTTTTTTTCGCGCTATTAACAACTATTGTAGGTTTCGTACCAGTCTTTGCCCTCACTGGTCAAGCTGGTAAACTCTTTAAGCCATTAGCATATACGAAAACATTTGCTATGGTTGGAGCCGCATTAATAGCAGTGTGTCTGATGCCAACCCTCGCCTATTTCTTACTACATGGGAGATTAAAACTTCCTGATGAAAATGTTATTTCTCGCTCATTGAGGAGAATATACCGTCCGATCATGAAAACCATCCTCGACAAGAAATGGATCGTCATAGCCATTTCCATTTTTATTCTATTTGGTGGCATTACTCTTTCTGGCTTCGTAAAACAAGAATTTATGCCGCCCTTAAATGAAGGTGACCTACTATTTATGCCCGTACTTCTACCTGGTGCATCTCTGACTCAGGTAATGGAAGTTATGAAAAAGCAGGATATCATAATAAAAAATGAATTCCCCGATGAAGTTGAATGGGTAGTTGGAAAGCTAGGACGTGCTGAAACACCAACTGATCCTGCACCGATTACGATGATCGAAACTATTATTCATCTTAAACCTGAAAAAATGTGGCGAAAGAATATAACCCGGGAGAAGCTTATAGCTGCGATACAAGAAAAAACAAAAATCCCTGGAGTAAGTCCTATTATGACCCAGCCGATACGTAATAGGATTGATATGCTTGCTACCGGGATTCAAACCCCGGTGGGTATAAAAGTATTTGGACCTGATCTTAAAACAATTGAGAAAATCGCGGCAAAGCTTGAAAAAATTGTTTTCGATATTCAAGGTGTTTCAAGTGCTTTTGCTGAACGAACAGGCAGCCGTCCCTATTTTGAGATCGAAATAAATAGAAATGCAATAGCACGCTATAGCATACAGCTGCAGACAGTACAAAAGGTCATTTCAATGGTTATCGGAGGCATGGCGGTCACCTACACGGTTGAAGGTCGGGAGCGTTATCCGATAAGAGTTCGTTATATGCGTGATTTTAGAGATAGCCAAGAGGCTTTGGGCAAGATATTCGTTCCGAGCCTCGACGGTAAACATATCCCGCTGAATCTTCTCGTTCATTTCCGGAAAACTTCAGGACCCGCCATGATACAATCTGAAAATACTATGCCCTATTTTAGGGTGTTTATCAACATCAACCAAGAAAAAACTGGTCTTATAGACTTTGTCAAACTAGCTAAGAAAAAAGTACAGGATAATATCAACGCTGGAAAGTTAGTGATACCCGCCGGTTATTACCTCACCTGGAGCGGGCAGTTTGAAGCTGAGAACGAAGCACGCAAGAGGTTATCTATTGTACTACCCATATGTCTTGCTATAATTTTACTCATTCTCTATATGGCATTCAAAGATTCAATATCGGTATTGCTGACCGCAATAGGGCTTCCATTTGCTCTTGCTGGCGGGATCATTCCTCTGGTCATTCTCAATTTCAAATTTTCAACTGCAGTATGGATAGGATTCATCGCCTTGTTCGGCATCGCGACAGACAATGCTGTAGTCTTGCTTTCCACACTACAGAATATCTTCAAACAAAAGAATATAAGGAGTGTCGAAAATGTTAGAACAGCAGTACTCAATGCCGGGCTCTTGCGTGTACGACCAATCATGATGACCACGCTAACAACGATCCTTGCACTCACGCCGATCATGTTCTTCACCTCAGCTGGCTCTGAAATGATTAAACCAATGGCTTCACCGATAATTGGTGGATTAATCACCGCGACCTTTACAAATCTATTTCTTGTCCCGGTGCTCTATGCGTGGTTCAAAGAAAGAAAAGTATCACGCTCATGACTTGACATACCTGATTACTAATATAGAATTAACAAAGATATATTCTTCAAAAGGAGGATCGTCATGGAATATGGCTTTGTGAAACACATTGATTTACCATTCGACAAAGTACTGACCAAAGTTGAAGAACAATTAAAAAATGAGGGCTTTGGAATTCTCACAAAAATTGATGTAAAGAAAAAACTCAAAGAAAAACTGGATATTGAATTCTCCAGCTACGTAATACTTGGCGCCTGCAATCCAAAAATGGCTCACCAGGCGATTTCTGTCGAATGGGATATTGGTCTATTACTCCCGTGTAATGTAATCGTATATGAAAAGGGCCAAAAAGTAGGGGTCGGAATCATTAAACCTACCCAGGCTATGAAAGATATTCAGAATGATGAACTAAAGAGAATTGCCACTGAGGTAGAATCGAAACTGAAACGGGTATTCGATAGTATCTGAGTATTGCAAGCTTAAGCGCTGTAACTCTATCATTTCAATAAAACTATTGACATTGTCTCATTTCTCAATATAATTCTATAGTGAATAGTTCAATGCTATTTTACTCTGGAGCTAAGGAGTGAGGCTTGAGAATCGCAGGCTCGGTCGAGTCTGCACCACGAACACAAGCACTCTTCTTATCACCCACCGCAATACACAGATAAAACATTATCACCTAATAATAAAACATGGAGGGAAAAAGTGATGGCTTTCGTATGGAAGCCAGTTGGTTTCCAGCACCACAAATTCTTACGCTACAAAGGCAATCATTTAGAAAATTGTAAAAAATCATTTATCGGTTATTCACTAGATTATCACAATAAATACAGAATATTATGCAGGAGATATAAAAATGGCAAATTCATGGGATAATGTCGTCGGAACAGATGCATACAACAAAAACCTAGAAAGAATAGAAGGAATCGCAAATTCAACTGAACATCAACTCAATCCTGATGAGGAAAGGGTGAAAAAAGTAATCGGATTGATGACTATGAATTTCAATGAATTTGGTGAGTACTTTTGTCCCTGCAAACAGAATCACCCGCTCAATCCAGATAAAGATGTTTCATGTCCGTGTTCTGAACTCAAAGATGAAGTAACAAAAGACGGGCATTGTTTTTGCAAACTCTTTCATAGAAAGAGTAAGGAGGTAAAATGAAAAAACTGATTGGAGTGTGCTTCATCTTCATACTACTCATCTCCTGTGGAGAACGAGAGATACAGGTACTCAAAATCGGTTATGTAGGGCATGATCACCAATCAGCCCTATACGTAGCAGCTCTTGAGCCGGAAAAGACAAAGGCAGATGCTGGAGTATGGCTGCAAGAGGTTGAGCACAAGAAACACTACGAACTCATGAAAAAAGGCCACAAGATCGCTGACATTGAACTATACCTGTCAGGCGGCGGTTCTAAAATGCCAACCCTCATGGCACAAGGACATTTTGAAGTCGGCTTTGGCGGTGTAGCAGCGGTTGCGTTCTTCACTGACAAAGGCTCTCCCATGAAGATCATCGCACCACTCCACACCAAAGGTGATATGCTCGTTCTTCAGCCTGACAACCCGGTAGAATCATGGGATGAATTTGTCGCCTGGGTCAAAAAGGAGAAAAAACCGATTCGAATAGGATTTAAGAATCCTGTAGCAGTAGCTAAAATTATCTTTGAAAGGGCGCTGGAAGAAGAAGGCTTGACCTATACAAGTGACAAATCAAAAAGAACAAAAGATATCTTAATGATACTCTTGAAAGGAGAAAGAAATCTGGTTCCTGGACTTCAGAACAAAATAATAGATGGTTATGTTTCAAACAACCCCTGGTGTGCGATCGCTGAAAACAAAGGAATTGGCAAATGTGTGGCGGATCTCAATGAACTGCCACCTGGCATTTGGAAAGACCACCCATGCTGTTGTATTGGTGCTACAGATGAAGCAATGGCAACCAAAAAAGACGTGATCAAGGAATTCATCAAGCTGATCATTCTCGCAACACAGTATGCAAATGAAGATCCAGCACGGCATGCTGAACTTGCCTCTAAATGGATCGGCACAACACTGGAAA
>JAUWLY010000193.1 GCA_030613445.1 Candidatus Stahliibacteriota bacterium
CTAAATTTATCACTCAGAATTGAGAGATTTTTACTCGACCCTTTAATCATCCCAATACTCGAAGAAAAGATAAAAAACACCAAATAATGTAGACCTAAAGAACTTGGGTCTCTATTTCTTCACCAAAATATTAAACAAGCATAGGTCAAAAAGATAATAATCACCTCAATAAAATTATAGGTATTGACTGTGCATCTGTGAAATTAGAAAGACGTATGAAGTAAACACCAGCAGGGAGGTGATTGCCTGAATCGTCGGTGCCATTCCAATACACAGAAACCACAGATTTATTTGGATTACACAGATTAATAATAGGAAAAGAGTGAACCACTCTTCCGCTCGTATCATAAATTTTTATACTGACTACTGACTTCTGTCTACTGTCTACTCCTTGGTATCTGGTATCTGATTTCTGTTATCTGACTAAATGGATTCGGGAAGACAGAGATATTAGAAAGGTTTGTGGTTTTTAAACGTGCTGTTTCTTCAATAGTGTTTTCATTCTTACCACGCTTGTAAAAAATGTCTGTAGAAACGAGTGGATTCAATCGGTCATCCACCCAAACCAGATGAAGTTTATTACTGGAATCAACCGCAATGCGGGGCATACCACCACCTCGGACCGTATAAGGCGGATAAACTATCTGCATTGGCGGAATAATAAAATTACCGAGTGTGTCCAGTTTCGCATATATAATTGGAAATATTCCCGATGATTCTGCTGACCAGACAACATGAAAATACTGTAGAGAATCCATTGCCATATGAGGACCAAAGTTATCTGTATGTATACTAAGTATTTTTGGTCCAACAAGAATATTGGCATCCTGGTCGAGTTTTAGATATTCAATGCTGATGCCTGGGCCGGTATGGTTACCATAGACCATATGAATGTTTTGACTTCGGTCAGCAATCATTGTTGGTAGATAACCAAATCCCAAAAATTTGTTGTCAATTAAAACATTACCATTCTTGTCTAATTTCGTATAGGTCAGGCGATATGCGCTCACAGTATCATCGGTCCGATAAGCCAAATGATTATTCGCCATACTATCAATCCCAATCCCGGGCCAGTAGGTATAAAATGTATTCAGTGAAACCTTTATCTTTGGAATGATTGGATTACCGAGCGTGTCCAGTTTTGTGTAGTTCATCTGATTGTATCCTGATGGAGATTCATCCCAGATGATATTTATCTCCTGATATTTATTCAAAACCATTTCAGGACGAAGGCTGGAGGAACCACCTCCAGCCCCTGCCACAGCTAAATGCGATAAAACAATTACTGAACCATCATTGGCAAGTTTTGCGTGACCAATACCCAAACCCTGAGGCGATGTTTCACGCCAGATAAACTGAACATTATTTGAAGCATCAACTGCCACCCGCGGCAAATGTGAATAAGGGACATCACTTGAGATATTTGTTTCTGAAATCAAACTATCACCAAGGCTATCTCTTTTTGTATAGAGAATTTCTGCAGTGTTATTAACCCAGGTACCGCTGTCCCAAACTGCCCAGACATTATTATAGGTATCAACATCAAGATCAGTGTTACTACGTTGCATATCATCCTCAGGTGTTAACAGTATATCATCAGACCAACCAGGAGGATAGGAATAAAGAAAAGATGTTAGATGTAAGATGGAAGATATTAGATAAAAAACAAAAAAGGAAATCAGTAAGTACATCAGAGTTTTTTTCATCGTATCACCGATTTATCTCGACTGAGATTATTTTGGATTCGTTTTTTACTTTGATTTCAATGAAGTATATTCCATTGGGTAGGAAAGCATAATTATCATCTTTGCCAAACCAGACTGGATTATACGTACCTTGAGGTAAGGTTTGGTTTACCAGAGTCTTAACCAGATTTGCTTCAGCATCATAAATTTTTATTTTGGTATGAAGATTATCCTCAAGCGTAAATGATAACGTTGCACCAGTAGAAAACGTCTTTGGATTGGCATCACCACCGCGCAATCCGCCAACCCAACCGTACAAACCGGTTCTCTGATAATCATGATGAAACTGGGGCCATTCAAGTGAATAAGGCAAAACCTTACTATCCATATTCTCCCAGACATGAAGATAACCATCAGTTGAGGATAGAATAACCTCGCTTTTTTTATCACCATCAATGTCACCAATTACAGGAGACGAAGGTTTACCAAACAGGGGTAAGGGATAAGGGACAATTCTTTCCATTGTGTGTTTAAATGCATAAATATACCCGTTATTCGCTCCAACTATAATATCCAGATACTTGTCGCCATTAATATTGGCAATTGCCGGTGAAGTGTTAACTTGACCGCCGACTGTATCTGGCCAGGGGTCGATAGGATCACCATTAATTCCCCATCGCAAATGGACCCTGCTTGCATCATTGCCAAAGGTAATTTCAACACCAGGATACTGAGGCGCTGGATGAATATCTCCAACCGCAGGCGAGGAATTGATATCACCTTCGGTTTGACGCTCCCATAATGTCTGACCGGTCGTTGCCTTATATGCCCTGATCTTCTTATCATCACCACCCGTAATCACCTCGGCATAGCCATCATTATCCAAATCCACCAATGCTGAGATCGAATATTTACTACCATACTCAAGGGATAAAAGTGGAGTATTCTGAGTCCGATTAAAAATATCAGTCATCACATACTCTTCCTCTTCTAATGGTTCGAATACTCCATAATAGTATGATAAAACAATCTCCTCATTCCCATCTCCATTAATATCTGAAATTGCAGGCCCACCGCTAAAACACTGATAAGCCATTGTTGAAGTATTAAAATCATATAGTAAAATGCCATCATAATCATATACCAATACTTTTGGCTGCAGAGGTGTCCAACTTCCAGGAGTGCGAGCAAATATAACTATTTGACGTTTACGACTCCCTTTGATATATCCAAGCGCAGGATAACCTTTAAATGTTTTATCTGGATAGGGAATTTGTTGTGGCCAACCAGACATAACATTACCCTGATAATCATAAACATTGATTACCTCAGGCGAAACCCCAACAATATCAATTGTACCGTTATTATCAATATCACCAAGCACCACGGCATATACATCCTCGAAGTATTGAGGCCAACCCTGCACAACACTACCATCATAATTAAAAACATATATCGAATCCAGATTGGCATAGACAATCTCAACTGGACCCGTGTCATCAAGATTCGCAATCGCTGGTTGTGAAAACCCAGTCACCTTTTTTGGCCAACCCGATTCATATGGATACAGCGCAACCTTCTTTATTATTGAAGATGTATTATTGTATTCCCATGATTCTGTAATTACGTCGTCAGGGTCTACCGTAACAATGAAATCACAATCACCAATCTCACCATAATAATCAGGATGGGTGAGTGCTGTATTCCAATACACTGTTGCAACTGCTGTATCCAGAGGACCGATTTCTTCAATAATAACAATATCAGTGTATGTTTGATTCGGGGCATATACGACCTCAAACTTAACATCAATATTATAAGCTGTAGCACCGCCGATATTATAGACCTTTGCTCGAATTGGAATTTCATCACCACCAGCAGGATAAGGATATGGTGATAATAATGAAATATCTGTACCCTGTGGTCTTACCACTAAATCAGGTAAATCAGGATAAGCAGTGTAGTCACCAAGGTCAAGTGCCGGATCACCAAGAAGACAAAAACAGTTGTTTTTAGTATTAGATGTAGTATTCACTAAAGCTTTACCAATAATCCAATTTTGAAAACGCAATATCCGTTCCATTGGTCTGGTATAGTATTGGCATATTGGTGAAGTTGCTCCATAAAAGGCAACCGCACCACCATCAGGATTCCAGAGAAGGCACTCGCCAAAACAAGTATCCCGCGCCCACCACTCAGGTTCCGGTATAGTATCATAATAAGGATGATCAAATTGGAACATTCCTGAATTACAAGAATAACTTAAAACAACCGGAAGCATCTCATGATTTTCAAGAATTTCTGCATACCAAGTGCCGTAATTATAAGACCATCCTAAGGGTCCTCCATGGTCATAAAATGCTGCAATGATTTCACCGTAATTGAGAAGTGTGTGTACAGTATCTGGGAATTTTATCTCAGGCGAAACAACAAGAGAACACAAAGCATGCCATCTCACGGTTAGTGTATCATAATTTATATCAGTAAAATATGATGTTGCTTGAGTCACCTTGCTGTTAAACCAATTGTACCCGTCCCCAGGTCCAGCAATGAGCAGTCCTCTTCTGCGCCAATCGCCGAGATTCGGCGATTGTTCATAATTAATTGTCTTTTGTGCAATGGCACCTAACTCACTACCCAAAACAGGATCAATAACACTTGCCGGCCAGCGTCCAAGCATTATATCTTCTATATCATCTGGTGGTGGATTTAAATTTCTAAAATAACCCTCGTAAGCATTCATCCAAGGATTGAAAGGGTGTGTACTAAAATAGTATACAAAACATGTCTCAATCCGCACATAATCCCAGTCACCAATGAATAAACAATAGGCAAAATGACCATCCGACATTGAATTGGCATGCCAATTTTCATAGGCATAAACAAGAAAGTCGCGGAGCTGTGCCGCAGAATCCGGTGTTGTACCGGGAAATTGTGGATAGATATCCTGCATTTTCACAATCCCAACGTCAAATTGATTATGGCTAACCCGCCACTCGGCAAACTCGTGAATCCAGAACGAATCAATCTCATTGCCAAGGAAAGCTGCATGTGTGACAATGATGTAATCCGCTACATTATTAGTATCTAATAAATCAGTATAATAATGGACTGCGGGTTCTGGAACTGATTCTGGTTCCTTATCAATACCTGGATAATTCAAAAGTATCTCACGACCAATATCCTCAAACGGACCTAAACCATTCTCATTTTCAACAACTTCACCTGAATACTCAAGCCTCAAATCCAATCCACTATAAAAATACATCAACTCCTGCCCGGGATTGAATTGAACCGGATATAAAAATACCTCAAGAACCCGCTGGTCACGCCAATGACCATCACTAATTACTTCATAAAATTTATCCGGATACAGAGTATCCTTTTGATAAAATGAAGCATCATATGTATAAACTTCCTTGGAACCCATCCAACCACTGGAATCTTCAAAAACAATACTCGATACAGGGTAGAGCAAATAATTCTCAAATAGTCTATAATCAGATTCATAAACTGTTATGTCAAAACCACAAGAATCAGGCACTGCAATTAACAGTCTGATATAAGGAATTTGCGGTTTACCAGCGTTTATAGTATCCTGGTCAATCGGTTCTTCGGGAATTTCAATACTCTTGAAATCTTTATTATCAACTGTGGTATCTTGTTCATTAAAACCAAAAACAGCGGTTCTGATAAAAACACCTAAGGTATCTGATTTCATTACCTCTTTTTCGGGTGGTAAGGGTGAATCAGATGTACCCATAACCCTTTTCCAATCAGCATTTAATATGCCGATTAGGCATACACATAATACTAATACTTTCTTCATCTCAACCTCCTTTTTATATAAAATATTATAATTAAATATTATTATTTGTCAAGCACAATTTTGCATGATAATAAATAGTAAAGCAATCAGATGATATTGACAGATTGTAGATCCTTCAATATAATAACACAGGAGGAATTATGAAGACATTCTTTACTGGTTTGATCTTTTTTATTATAATCATCATGCCCAATCACTTGTTTGCAATACCCGGGCAGCGTGATTCAGCATACTTGAATATTAAAATAAACAATGATGCAACAACTGAGGTTCAGAATGAAGAACAGATATATTGCTTGACAAATAGTAAAATATGCATAGAATGGAATTATGAAAGATATAACAAAGGTTAGACTGTTTAAATACTTGACTCCGCAGGAAGTGGATTGGATGCTGGTAAAATGGAAGAAGAAAAATATATCGGAGAG
>JAUWLY010000153.1 GCA_030613445.1 Candidatus Stahliibacteriota bacterium
TTAATAATTATGTCTTCTGCCAAAAATGTATTACCTCTATCCTGGGAACAGTTATATCCAATCCAGGGATAAAGGTACTCGTTATTGCCTGATGTACCCAGTGCCCAGGCACAGTGCACCCAGCCGGTGTCGTCAACCACAAGATATGGATTCCTATTAACATGGTCAGGATTATTATCAACAATCCCGAGGTCAATAAACGACTCTCCAAAATCTATTGAACGGGCAAGCTTTATGCGCAGCGAGTCAGTCGCATTATCAGCCCACAAAAGATAGAGAAATGTAGTATCCGGGCTGCTTTTGCTATCTACGGCAAGCTTGGGCTGTGGTCCAGGGTTTATTTGAGATTGAAGGTTATTGATTACCATTATTCCCGGCACTGTATCAGGTGTGGACCAGGTCGCGCCGGCATCAGTCGACCTGGTTAAATACACTTTACAGGTATCGTTTCTCCGTGACTGCCACACCACATAAATATTATTTGAATCAATACATAGCCATGGATGTTTATCGTTTACTAAAGGACTCTGGCTCAGATTTATATTCGGCGTGGTCCAAGTTTTAGTAGTATCGCTCGATAATGCAAAATATATTTCATAGTTATCATCATTATCACGGTCATCTTCCCAGACCGAATAGAAAATCAGATTATGGTCTACGATTGTTTGAGGGTGATACGCAGGATGACCCGATAAGCCAGGTGCATCGTCAATCCTGACCAATGTATCAAAAACAATGGTTCCCTGCCAGAGTAAGGAATCAGCTTGAGCAAAGATTATTAAGAGACCGATAAGAAGAAAGAGCTTTCGCATTAATCCTCCTTTAGAACTGGTGCCGTTCCAAATAGTTCGTGTTTTATTTTTGCACAACCATTAGAAAACCGAACTTTTTCAATTTGAAACGGTACTGGTTATTATATTTAATTAATAGTAGGATGTCAAGACGTATTGTACTAAACTGGATAATCGTTAGTATGTTCCGGCAACTCGATAACGGGTTATTAATTTTCCCCAGCGTTATATTATATGTCTATTATTTATTTTACATTTAGATTAAACCATTTGTAATGTTGTTAAGACAATGTGCGTTTTCAAAATTCGATGATGTGTTTATTTTGTTTGAATATTTCTTACCAGGAGCGACGCCCACCACCTCCTCTTCCGCCACCACCTCGACGGTCTGAACTATCTGTACGGGGACGCGCCTCGTTAACATTAAGCGCTCGTCCCATGAACTCCTTGCCGCTCATGCCAGCGATTGCAGCTTGGGCTTCATCTTTATTAGGCATATCCACAAATCCGAATCCTCTTGATCGACCACTGAACTTATCCTTTATAATGTTTACAGATGCTACCTGCCCAAAAGCTTCAAAAGCCTTTTGTAAATCGCTATCTTTAGCATCATGCGACAAATTTCCCACGTATATATTCACGTAACCTCCTTTATGTAAATTAGTATATCCAAATCTAATATAATGTCAAGTGATACATTAAGAATATGGTTTTCGACACACCTTCTCAATATCCCTGACTATTGTAAAAAACGGGGGTTAGGTCATATCATTCCTTCGATATTACAGCTGGATATTTGACAATTTAAAAAACCAACCCCACGCATTATTTTTCAATAAAACTTCGAAACGTTCCGTAAGTCCGTATGTTCAGGTTTGTTGACAAATAAACATAAACAGGTTATAATGCATTAGATTTAGGATCAAAAGTAGATGAATTAAAAAAGGAGGTAAAAAATGGAGCGACAATGGAAAAAGATATCCCTTTTAGGGCTGACGACGTTCCTGAGCTCTTTTGTTTGGCTGGTGTCAGCAGCAGCCTCTCTTCAGGAAGAGGCAATATTCCTGCGTGATACTGAAAATGGACCGATAGTTGTTCAACAACAGGGATTGTCCTATACCAGTGGTGTAGGGATGTTGGAAGACCCTGTGGTGGTTTGGTCACACTACTTAACGGATGCTATTTACAACACCACTTCCAACACTGTTAATGGCTATGTGTTTGCCGGAACCTACTTAAACCCACCGATGGAGGCCGAACTGTTTGCATTAGGAGGAGGAGGTATTCCAGAATGGGGATATGGCGGTACCGAATTTTACACCGACGCAGGTGACATGGCTTTTACTCTGGCGGCTGTTGATGAAGATGCCTCCGGGGTGAACGTAATCAAATGGACTGGTCCGGGAACTGGTACTCCAGACTGGACTACCAGTTTTGCAGGGTATGGTGTAACTTCCTACGGGCCAATTGCGGTCTCTGATGATGGCTCAACCATAGCGATCATAGCCGCTCCATCTGGAACCGACGCTCATCTACTATTGTTCGATGCAGATTCATCAATCCCCTTGGCCAATTATGTGGCCTCCGGTCTGGGATTTCCCCGGTATGTGAAGATTAATGCAGATGGTAGGTATACGGCCTTCATAGCCTTAGCTACTATTGTAGTTTTTGACCGCAATCTTCTGAATGTGCGCGACCAGATATCAATGGGATTCAGTAATAGCGCCCTGGACATCTCTGGAGATGGTAACTTAATAGCCTATGGCTGGCCCGCTCTCATACTCACGGAATGGAACGGATCGTCTTATCAGCAGTTATGGTCTTGGAGCGCAGGAGGATATTATTTAAGCAGAACAGTACTATCTACCGACGGTACAACAATCGTCTCCTGTTGGTATACGACCGCGCATAATACCATTAAGGTGGTGGTTCACAACGTTGGTTCATCTACGCCTCTGTGGACCTACGATTATCCTCTCTCGAGTGGAACCTACCAGGAGGCCGCCTATGATGTCGACATCACTGATGACGGAAATTACTTTGTAGTAGGCAGTTGGGGCGATGCCGCGAATCTGAACCCAGAGGTGCATATCTTCCAACGAGATAGTACTCCGCATGTATACTATACTGTGGATATGCCGGGTTCGATGTTTTCCGTAGACATATCCAGTGATGGCAGTTACGCTACTGCGTGCGGTAAACATATTCATGCCAACGTTTCGGGGCGCGGTGGGGATATCGTAATGATTAACACTGACATCACCGCGATCTCGAGCAATGATTTCGCTGACCTTCCCTGTGAGTTCGCGCTGATCGGTAATCACCCCAACCCGTTCAATGTCAGAACAACAATCAGTTATCAAATACCAGTTACCAGTAGCGTAAAATTGGAAGTTCATAATATTCTTGGTGAAAAAGTAACGACAATAGTAGATGGAGAGCAAGAAGCAGGAAAAAGATCAGTCAGTTGGGATGGTAGAGATGATCAGAAAAGACAACTGCCGGGTGGCGTATATTTTGTACAATTGGAGACACCAAATCATAAAAAAACAAAAAAAGTAATACTACTAAAATAATTCTTTTTAGCACACTTGTATTGCAATGCTTGTGTATTGTAAATACTTTAGTAAGAGTAAGTTTGGGTGAAGTGGGGTCAAATCTAAACATTTGACAATTTAATCAGCATGCGGGGTAAGACCTCGAAACTAGAAATTAATTTATTTGAGATCGCCGCAGGACTTCGTCCCTCCCGCCATCCTCCACATTGCATGGCGGACTCACTTGAACAGTAAGAGTTTTTGTTGACATAAACAATATAATAATTATACTAATTTTACTAAGATTCATTATATAAAGTGCCTAGTGTCTACTCCTTAGTGCATACTATTTGTTTTGGCGCCTGTAGCTCAACCGGATAGAGCGACGGACTTCTTGAATCTTCGATTCATCGATTACAGAGATAAACAAAATAGATGACAGTGATTTGCATTTATGGACTTTGGAGGACATAGCGAAAAGCAACTATTACAGAATAAAGATTGAAAAGACATTTCGTTACAATAACGAAACTAAAAATGGGTGATTTTAAGAACTGAAGAGATGAGTTTGTGGTAGATTTGTTCCTTGCTGCAATGAGTATTTATCATACCAATTGAATATGACAATATCAGCAAAGTTTCGATTATAATCGAAAGTTCTTGACAAAAGTTTCGATTTCAGTATAATGTATCATGGAAGAAATATATTATGCTTTCAATCCTTGGTGGGAAAATCATGAATTTGATTTTGGTATCTTACGGGACTGGTACTTGGCTAAATTCAAAGATTTCATCAAACGCAAACAGATTGAAATAGTAATTGGTAGCCGAAGAGTTGGTAAGACAACAATTCTGAAACAGTTGATTAAAGGTCAGCTTGATAATGGTTTTCCAGCAACTAACCTCTTATACCTCGCACTTGATCATCCGCAATTATCAGGAACAACCATCTCTGAACATCTCCGTATGTTTCGTAAAATCTTTATGCATGATCGAAACAAAAAACTACTTCTATTCCTCGATGAAGTCCAGGAAAGTCCGAAATGGGAGGTCGAATTAAAATCGGTATATGACCTTGAGAATTTAAAAATTGTCTGCACAGGATCAACCTCATCTTTGATAAAATCACAGGGCGGTAGGCTAACAGGTCGACAGATTGTAAACACAATCTATCCTTTAAACTTTGAGGAATATCTATCTTTTAAAGGAATCAAATTGAGTCGTGCTGAATCATACAAGATGGAGAAATTCGCTGATGAGTATTTGAATTGTGGTGGATATCCAGAACAGGTATTAAATCCCTCAAGCGAGTATTTGATTAATCTGCTTGAAGATATAATTGCCCGCGATGTTGTGCGGCTGCATCGAATTAGAAAAGCAAATCTATTGAAAGATATCATGCGATTGTTGGCAGCTTCAGTCGGCAGCAGAACGAGTTTTAATAAACTTGCCAATGTTCTGAGCATTAGTGTTGATACTGTAAAGGAGTATATTGGATATCTCGAAACAGCTTTTTTAATAAAACCGCTGGAGAAGTGGACAACATCTCATACTGAAAAAGTGTATGCATATAAAAAATTCTATTTCGTAGATACTGGAATTAAAACTATTATAACTGGTAAAAGTGATTTGGGATTTAAAGCTGAAAATAGTGTATTCACAGATCTATTAAAAAGTAGGCTGAACATTGGGTATTATGCTGAAAGCACGAGAGAGGTAGATTTTATAATAGGTAGCTATAAAAAGCCATATCCTATTGAGGTAAAATATAGTTCTGGTTTTGATTGGCAAAGTAAAAAATATGCAGGTATTAAATTATTTCTTCATCGACATCCCCAAACAAAAAAGTCACTTGTAATAACAAAAGATACTGAATCCAAATTAAAAGTGAATAAAACCACTATTGAAACAATCCCCTTGTGGAAATTCCTACTGCGAGAAGACAACGATGTGCTCAATTGACTAACCTACAGATATCTTTATAATAAATCTGGCGATAAACGAACAAGATTGACGATTCGCCTTTCGACACCGAAAAACGCCAAACGAAGTTATTGCGCCTGTAGCGCAAAAGTGACGTAGACTTGCACGATGTAATGAAAACAGAACCGTGTTAACACGGGTGCAACTTTCATGCCCAGCGATACAGACTTACGGGCACGGGGGTTAATAGGGAATAGGGATTAGGATACAGGGAATAGTAATGAAAAAAATTCTGTCCCCTGTTTCCTGTGCCTTTTAGAGTGGCGTCGTGCTCACAGATGTAATGAAAAGCAGGTGGCATCCAACACGGCGGAAGCTTTTAATCTCGACGTTTGTGATCACCGGGACGGGGGATTAAAGGCATCCGAAAAAGTTTTGATGCCGTTTCAAAAGTTTTTTGGATACAAGGGGGTGTCCCCCTTGTGCGCCTGTAGCTCAACCGGATAGAGCGACGGACTTCGAATCCGTAGGTTGGGGGTTCAATTCCCTCCAGGCGCGTGCCAATTCTGTTAACATCTCTGATGTTATTACAGAATTGAGCATCTCGAACTCGTAAATGCGAGTGAGAGATTCCTTATTTGGTTGAGAAATTATATGTCCCGAGCAAAAGCGAGGGATACAAAATGTATAATTTGACCGCGAAATTCAGCATCCCGAACAAACGTGAGGGATTATGATTGATCATTTTCACCCTCACCCCTCCCTCATCCTTCAAGGGAGATGGAAGAAAAAGAGAAACTCCAAATTTTAATTTGGTAGTAAAAATCAGCGTACTGACGTTTCGAAGAAACGTCAGTGCTGCGGTTTAAAATACCTAAAAATATTTGAGATTGCTTCGCAATGACTTTGTAAAATTGAGCATCCCGAATCCGCCATGATGTTTCGCGAAGGGGAATTCAAAATTCTTTATTATTATTTTCTCTCGTACTCTATTAAATAATTAAACAATTAGTTATTTAGCCAATTGGCTAAATACAAAAGTTCGGAAGATCAACCCCGCACTTTCAGCAAAAGTGCGGGGTTAATCAGTTAGTCTAAACAAAGTATTACATACCTTGAATTACAGAACTTTTAGCCTTTCTTTCTCTTCTCTGTTCGAGTATTGTATATAGCACTGGAATGAAGACAAGGGTAAGAAATGTCGAAAGCAAGAGTCCACCGATTACTGAACGTGCTAATGGCGCGCGAAATTCATTACCAGCGCCAATTGCTAATGCCATTGGTATAAGACCACCACTTGTAGTAAATGCAGTCATTAGAATAGGCCGTAAACGTACCTTGCCTGCCTCAATCGCTGCTTCCAAAACTGGTAATCCCTGCTGCCTGCGCATTTGATTTGCATAGGTTATGTACACAATGGCATTGTTTACTACAATACCACCAAGGAGTAATACACCTAAAAGACTCTGCAGGTTTATGGTCGTACTGGTAAAAAATAGCATCCACAACACGCCAATTATAGCAAGGGGAATTGTAAACATTATAATGAAAGGTTCTCTAAACGACTCAAATTGTCCAACCATAATCATGTAGACCAAAGCAAAGGCAAGCATAATCACGTACCCGAAATCACGGAATGTTGATTGCATCTGTTCAAA
>JAUWLY010000060.1 GCA_030613445.1 Candidatus Stahliibacteriota bacterium
CTGGATTAAGATGGATATAGCGTGATAATTCTAATAAGTAATTGTCCGCATCAACCAACAACGCTTTATATCGCCCCTGGTACAGGTGACCACACCGGTTGTGATGATAATTGAACCACCCGGTATAACAAATATTGAACCGCCGCATAAACTCACTCAAATTCGCACGCATAGTCTGAACCACTAAATGAAAATGGTTGTCCATCAAAACATAAGCATACAATACCGCCTGGTACGTCTTTAATGACTCTTCCAATAAATATAGGAATCGTCGCCGATCATCATCGTCTTTGAATATTCTATTACGCTCATTACCACGGCAGGTGACGTGATAATATGCTCCTGGATATTGGATCCTTAGTTGCCGAGCCATGGTTCAATATATCACAAATAAAGACGCTGTCAATGTTGAATGTTGAGATTTGACCCCAATTCCCCTCTTTCAGCAAAGCCCATTGTTAAGGAATCAGCCAGGGCAGTATCGGGGAACCAAACACCATTTAGAGAATCCGGATAAGAAGGATAAGGAATTTCACCAGTAGCATCATAAATATCCCATAATGCACCACAAACCGCCCCCTCACAATAAGGTCCGCCTTCAAAAGAATCTGCAGGATTGGGAATCTTATTGAAATTCCAGGGATCCTCATTGTTATAATAGTACGGCTCATTATTAGAACCAATCATTCCCCAACTGTCTATCGCATATATGTTGCCAGTAACTACTCCAGCGAACATAGATGGCCAGCCTTCTTTATATGCTAAACAAGTATCTGCGGGATAACTTCTATACCACTCATGAGGCGATGTTACAGAAGGGGGCATCTCAGCACACCGCCACTGAACATGATGACCGAATTCATGAAGCAGATAAAGATCGTCCCATTCATCAGTATAATAAATAAGTTGCCCAGTTGTATCACCTGAAATAAATATTGAATCAGGATTTGTTGGAATAGTATCGCCCTTGAACTTTGTTGCAAGTTTACGACCGGGTCCCCACCGGGTAACCACTTTATAGATTGTATCTGGTAGCGTATAGTTGTTATCTACTAAATAGTCATAACCTTTTAATAACTGGTCATAGATATTTGCTGCACCGCTTCTCGGTTGATGATTATCAGGCCATAGACCACCATCAAAAAAATGTTCAGCACAATATTTGGTTCCAAAATCATAATAACTTACATCTACCGTATCAACCTTCCACCGAAAACGCCAGGTCTGAGAGTCTTCAGGAACAGGTATCCAGGTAAACCTTAAAGTGTCAGAGATTAACTTTACTCGATTAAATCCACTTGGACCAGGAGGGACACTCGGACCTCTCAAAAATACTACCGGCATAAAACGTGCATCAGGTAAAACAACACCTCCGACTGTGTAAGTAAATTGTCCACTGTTGTCAGTAAGGGTTGGTCCTACAAAATGACCTCCTTGTCCTGTCCAATAACACCAAAAATACACCTTAACAAACCTTAATGGCATATCTACAGTAGTAGTGTCTAAACCAGTGTCTTTATCGATAAGATGTTTTTTATATTTGACTGTTCCGGTCAGTGTAACATCAGTTTTTTGCTTCGGAGTAGAATTAGAACCAATACTATTCCCAGTATTGCTATTCCTGTCAGGACGAAAAAAGTTTATTTTCCCTTTCCTCCTTTCCTTTTCTACTACCTTGTCCATTGCCTCCCATTTGGAAAGTCCCTGTTCTCTCATCAATTTTCTTGCTCTCATTAATATCGGGACAGCGTCTTTTTTCTCACTAATTCCATAGCGCACCAGCATTTCTACCTCTACATCATGTAACATTTCTAACGTCTCTTCATCAGTAAGTGTCGAATCTAATTGTTTAAGTGAGTCTATTTGTGCTCGAAGCCCCTTTGCTTCTGCCTCAGACCGAACACCACTAAAATCATGAGCACCGGCAACAATATCATAAGTATATTCGGGGGGTAAAGGAGGGGGTTCTGGACGACGGGACCAATATTCTTTATATGAAACAAATGTATTGGTTAAAGTATCAAACAGAAGAGAAAAATTCATATGAGCAAGATCACCCCAACTCCTTTTGTATTCTTCCGGACTAAAAATTGCCCTTGCCATTATGAACACGCCTCCAGATGGCCGGAAGAATTTCACCTGTGTTTTGAAGAACTTAGTTTCACCTTTTTTAACGGAAGTTTTAAGAGTCTCTTTACCAATAATCTTTGCATTTCCCGTAGAATGAAAACCTATATGTAGATTATTAGTAGAAACATCAACACCAGATGTAACTTCGAGAGTAATGTCTACTATTTCTCCTTCTTTAGGCTCTTTGGGACTCCAAGAAACTTTACTTGAGCCAGGTAAAGGTATTGTTGTATCATCATGCCTCTGAGCGCTTAACAACCCACTTATTACTATCAAAACAAATAAAACCTTTTTAGCCATTGTTCCTCCTAGGTTATTCTGAAATTTGCATGTATTATACAGATTTCTCTATCCTGAAGACAATGATAAGAACCACTGCTGTAGCAAGAATTATTACTAATACCATCACCACGAAAAAAGTTTATCCTGCCTTTCTCTTTCGCCTCCTCATTTGAAAACTTAAGTCTAAATATTGTAATAGAAAGACGAAACTTGTCAAGATGCATCTAATCTGACTCCTCTCCACTTTTCTGGAACCTTAATTTGTCATTGCTCGCCCCGTTAAATAGCGATTCCAGAAATGGCTAAATATTTTCCTGTAAGTTTACTTAACGGGGCGAGGAACGAGATTCCTCAGTGCGTTCGGAACAAGCTGCGCAATCTCATAGGCAGAGAAAAATATCAAAAAAACATGACATTGCCTCTTTAAGCTATGCTGAGATTGCCACGCTCATCCTGCTCACTATCAGGATTCGCTCGCAATGACAAGAACCGTAATGCTGTAAATGAGTAATATTGACAACGCTTTACAAAAAGTAGAGAGAACTCAGACTAAAGGTGGAGTGATACTACCGTTGATAACCTGTCTTTTCTCTGGGTCGCAATAATACTATTTGCAAATAATATTGATTAGATTGTCGTGCTTAATGTTTTACGCAAACGATACCAGAATGTGGTTACTGACTTGATTTTCTTCGTATTTTTTTCCACGGCAACACGACCGGCTTTAACCAATTCATCAATAGCTGAAAAGTCAGCCCAGTGAAACCCGTTAACATCTGGAGCAATAACAAAATCAGCCGGTTCAAGAATTTTCTGCTCAAGGTACAAACGCACAAAAGATTGAGCACGGTTGCTGATCTGAAATCCGGTATCAGGACGACCTTTGAATTCAGGTTGGTGACCAAGGTAACTCGCGATTACTATCCGAGCACCGAGTTTCATCACCGGTTCCACCGGGATATTATCAACCACACCCCCGTCTACAAGGATACGTTCGCCTTTAGCAAAAGGAGGAAAAATCCCTGGGATTGCACAACTCGACCATACTGCATCAGCCAGCAAGCCGGTTTTAAAAATAACCTCCTCACCTGACTGGATATCCAGGGCATTACATGTGAAGGTTATTTTGCAATCCCCGAATGTCTTGTCTTCAAATAGGTCTTGAAACATCCTCTTGGCTGCCTCGGTTTTAATATGCGATTTTTTGAAGAGTAATCGACCGATATAGAATTTTTCAAAGACCTCTTTTTTGAAACGTTCCAAGATATTATCCGTGTCTTTGTAAAACTCATCCAACCCGAAATTCTTGAACTCTTCAGATTGAATCATATTTACGGCTTGTTCTTTCAAGCCTCTTGCTGTACCCTTCAACGCATATATGCCCGCGATGATAGATCCGATAGAGGTGCCCGCGACAAAACGTGGTTTTATACCGAGTTCTTCAAGACCTTCAAGCACACCGATATGAGCCAGACCCTTGGCTCCACCTCCGCCCAATGCAATACCGATGGTCATGATGAAAGACTATCAGAAAAACGGGGCATCAGGTTGTGGCTATGAGTGCAACTACATCTTACCGTATTCACCTGATCCCCTGATATCCTAATCCCCTGATTTTTCCATGGTGCGTGCCACAATAACCTTATTGCGTCCTGTTTGTTTTGCTCGATACATAGCATTATCTGCTTTTTCGATCAGTTCTTCTCTGGTCTTAGCATCACCTGGATAATGTGCAACGCCGACACTGATGGTTATCTGTATTTCAACATCATTGAATTTGATTTTTGACTTTGAGATATGCGCCCTTATGCGTACTGCCTGATCAATGCCTTTTTTCAATGAGCAACTAGAAAGAACTATGGCAAATTCTTCACCGCCGTACCGGGCAGCAATACCAGTATGCGATATTAGATTGGCAAGGAACTTAATTACCTTATCGCCCGCCTGATGTCCGTAGGTATCATTAACTTTCTTAAAGTGGTCGATATCAAACATTAACAGCACCACCTCTTTTTTCTCATCGATATCTTTTTGAAGAAACTCTTGAAATTGTCGGTGATTAAATAATCCGGTGAGGCCATCCCGAGCTGCCTTTTCCTTTTCCTGCTCATGGTGGATTGCTCTTTGCCACACCAAACTTAAATGAGAGGCAAGAAGATTAACTGGCTCAACATCATCCTCATTGAATTTCTTCTTCTTGTGATCCTCACACCATATTACGCCAAGCAGATCTTCATCCTGGGTAATTGGAACTCCGATGAACGAAAGATTTCTGGTTTTCTCGCTCTTTTTAAAAACAACTAAATTGCCTTCACTTAGGTTTTCTTTTATTATATAATTCCGGTGGCGGACAATGAAACCGACGAGTCCGTCATCCAAAGGAAATTCGGTATTCTCCTTAATATACGTGGACTTTATAACTCTACCATACTCATTCAGTTCATCAATCTCAGCGATTGAGACATCATTACAATTAAGGACTTCTCTGAACGAACTCACCGCATTGGGCAGTATTTTCTCAAGATCCAGTCCTCTATGTAGTCTTTTGGCAAATGCCACAAGTGCATGGAGATCTTTTGATTTACGATACTGCCTTTCATACAACCTCAGCATGGCCAGGAAATAACCCGCTGCCCTTACTGCCTCATCGAATAACTCCTTGTCTTTTTCATTAAATTGTTCGCCTTTACGATCAATAACCAGAACACCCTCGATCTTCTCCAAAAGAACGATTGGAGCAATCATTACTGAATCGATCTTCAATTCACCTTTATAATAACCGAGTTCGTCTGGGTTCTGAACAAATTCCTTTATTAAAATAGACTTTCTGGAATCTATGATCTGTTTGTAGATACCTCCTTTAAGACTGACCACAGAGCCTGGACCAAAGAGTTCAGAACGCGAAAAACCCTGAACGAGCACGAGGTTATGTTCACTGTGTGAGAAAAAAGCCGTTGTATTAGCATCAAAGAAGTTATGTATAAGCTTAACATAGTAAAGGAGCGGTCTTTCAACACCACTGTGTCGGTTAATATCCTCAAGTGAAGTCAATATTTCTTGGGACTCAAAATCAGCTGGTCGAAAAACATCATCACGCGCTTCATACTTTATTAATGATTTTTTCAAGAATGCTTCATTATCAGAATATTTCTTTATCAACACACCGATAATGATAATTACAACTGCGAACAAAACAAGGCGTAAGATCATTATCTCATGGCTAAAGACTGAAGCAAGTGTTTCAACCGCGAGCAGGCAAAGAACGATTATCCAGTAATTAGAGTATTTCTCTTTATAAGCTATTATCGGAAGGATAACCGCATAAGCCATAAAGAGCGGTGAATTCAAGCCACCGGTCAGCTGCACTGACAGATTCACAAAGACTGCGCCGATCGTGGTGTGGATCAGCTCAACTTTCTTCTGACTTGCATAGAATAGATAGAAAAGTGCGATCGCGATCAAAAAAACGTAAAGGAAATACCCAGGCAAATGTAGTCTCAGTACACCAATGCTGCTAATGACGGCATAGACAATTGCGCTTAGATAGAATATCTTTATTCCCATTCTATAGTTGCTGGTGGCTTTGAAGTTATATCGAGAACAACACGATTTATCCCCGTAACTTCATTGGTTATCCTTGTTGCAACATGACTAAGGAATGTTAGTGGTAGTCTTGCCCAGTCCGCTGTCATGCCATCCTCTGAACATACTGCCCGGATTGCGCAAACCGAGTCGTATGTCCGTTTATCACCCATGACTCCAACACTACCCAGAGGCAATAAGACTGCAAAAATCTGCCAGATGTCTCGATATATTTTTAGCTTACTCGCCTCTTCCAAGAGAATCTTGTCAGCTTGCCGCAGGATTCTTAACCGTTGCTCAGTCACCGAACCAAGGATCCTTACCCCAAGTCCGGGTCCAGGGAACGGTTTGCGTTGAATGAACCAGGTTGGTAGTTTAAGCACGCGACCGAGTTTTCTCACTTCATCTTTAAAAAGTAACCTTAATGGCTCAATGATCCTTAATCTCATTCTACGCGGCAACCCACCGACATTATGGTGGCTTTTTATTACAGCGGATGGACCGATACCCATACCTGATTCAATAACGTCAGGATATAAAGTACCTTGAACAAGGAATTTAACGTCCTTAATCTTTTTAGCCTCAGACTCAAATACTCTGATGAATTCACGCCCGATGATCTTTCTCTTTTTTTCAGGGTCTTTCACGTTTACCAATTTCGAAAGAAACCTCCTCTTTGCACTTACAACTTTTAGGTTCATACGAGAACCGATCGTTCGGATGACTTCTTCCTTTTCTTTAGAACGTAGCAAACCATTGTCGACAAAAATCCCGACGAAATTTTTTCGCACCGCTTTTGTAGTAAGCGTAGCTGCCACCGTAGAATCGACACCTCCACTGACCGCACAAATAACTTTCTGGTCACCAACTGTATGTCGTATTCTTTCAACTTCGGTCTCCACAAATCTATTCATTGACCAGGTCTTTCTCGCACCACAGACCAAACCAAGGAAATTGTTGATAATCTTCTTGCCGTATTGTGTATGATGGACCTCAGGGTGAAACTGCAGTCCATATATATTGTGCATGCAGAATCCGGCGATCGGTGTTGTCTTGGTCGCTGCAATCACCTGCGCTGCACGCGGCAAACGTACAACTGAATCGCCATGACTCATCCACACCCTGAAGTGTTTTGGCAGTCCGGTAAACAAAGAAACATGTTTCGTCGTTATATCTGCATACCCATATTCTTGTTTCTTAGAGTGTTTTACTGTACCACCGAGTATCTGTGCCGCAAGTTGCATACCATAGCAGATACCGAGTATCGGCACATCCAAATCAAAAAATTTCCTGGAAATACGGAACTGCTTCTGGTAGACGCTACCTGGACCACCAGATAGTATTAAACCCTCGATATTCTTGTCTGCGAGTTCACGAACACTGATTTGGTGATTGTATATCTCAGAATATACTTTATATTCCCTCACCCGGCGAGCAATGAGTTGGGTATATTGTGAGCCAAAATCTATGACTGCTATCATTCTTTGCTAAAAACTTAACCGATAAATAAAATCAACGGCTGCTTTGTTGAATATCTTCACCGTTCGTTACAAAACATCACGAAATTTTTTCCAGAGCCTTTAAGGCAAGTCTCTTCAAAAATCGGTCTTCAGCACGCGCCAGTTCCTCGAGCGTGGCTCTTAAATCCTGAGGTCGCATTTTCATCAGGGTTGCAATACCGAGTTCTTTCAAACTGCGCGCCACTGAATCATTTCTCTCCTGTAATGACAATAATATATCCTTGATCCATGGACCAGCCTCAAATAATGTCTTGTCTTCGATAATTTTCAGGATTTCAATATAGACCTCATCGCCGGTGTCTTTGAAGCGCGGGAGTAGTCTAACAAACTCCTCAGAAGTCAACTTCTTTTTCAAACCTCTCAAAGCTTCAGCCTGCACTTCAACCGACATGTCCTGTAAGGCTTTAACCAACCCCTCAGTATACTCAAGACGCGTAAAGGTTTTAACCAACTCAAGGCGGACGCGATAGTCCTCGTCCTCCAGAAGGGGTTCGAGTTGCTCAGTGATTAATGGGGTCCCAATCTCGCTAAGAATAGTAAGGATATTTCTTCGCAAATACCACTCGCGAGCACCCAAATTCTTGAGTAGCACCGTGATGCTTTTCTCACCGACATTCTTCATGATATCAACGAGTCTCATGCGTATGTTATAGTCTTCAACATCCCGCAGAGTAACAATCGCCTGGTTTACTGCAGCAGCACCGAACTTCACGATCGCTGTTCGTACCTCAGGATAGATACCACTCTCCCATACCATTGAAAAAAGCAACGCCAAACTAAGTGGGTGAGCGGTTTCGCCTAAGAAATGAATTAGTTTCACCTTAAACGCAGGAGATATCGCTTCTCGCGATAAAATCGTGTTAAAGGGTTCGAGTATCTTGGTGCAGAAATCCTTCTGATGATGCTCCCTGCATACTTGATACAGTAAAACCACGTCATCAAAAATTCGCTCAATAACCTCCACTACGGGTTCTTGTTCGAGCCCTGCAGAAACTCTCAAGATAATGGTTTTGCCGACATCATAACTACCTTGTGCAACGAACCTATTTGCTAATACTGCCAAGGACCTCAACGCGGTCTCTCGTGTCATAACATTTTCTGAATCCAGCATCGCGAAATAAGGCTCTACAGTCATACGGAGGTCATCCTCGGTCACGACCGATGCAAGTTTGTCACTCAACAACAACTTCACACCGGCATAAGCAAGATGTTCAAAAATACTCGGCATCGTTTCCTTCAAGGCAGGTACAATCCTGGCGAGTTTCTCTTCGTCCATCGCGCGTAGTAGTTTATGTATGTTTGCTTCTTTGTTACGTTCAACCCAATCAGTTATCACATTAACCAAAAGATCATTTTGTGCTCCTGAGAGAAGCTTTAGTAAAAAAGGCTGCATATCCATATTCTGGAAGAGCTTTAGCCGCTGCTCGGGGGGTATAAGCTGAAGGATATCGGCTACATTCTTACTGTATGCCTGCCGGGATTCTTCAGGTGTGGTTTCGATTTCATCAACCACTTTGGATAATTTTGTTTGCGTTTCTGATACAGCTAAGCCCTTTTCAACAAAGTTCTTCAAATTACTGAGCGCCCCCAAAATATCCTCTTTTGTTCTCACTGATTTCTGATCAACACCAACAACCTGCACCGTACCGCTCGTTTGGACGCCGAATTTCACTGCATTGATCTTTATCAACCGTGTACCTTTTGTATCTAACATGGTTGCTGTATCCCCATATTGTTTAACCTTCAATCTGGGCGTTGTCATAACCTCTAAGAGGTTCTTCAAATCTTGGGATGTAACCCCAGATTCGAAAGTCAGACTGTCTATTTCAATTCTCCGCAAGGATTCAAGCATTGCAATGATTGCAGGATTCTTTTGGACATCGATTTTCATATCCTGAAAAATAATTGTCTGTTCCAAAAAGAACATTGAGAATTCGCTATTTTCTTTGTAAATGATCGCAAGCTGTTCTTTTAGTTTACCAATCACCTTATCCATAACCGGATGGCCTGGCGGATAAGATTTCGCGGTTCTGAATGATACTGCGATCTCTTTCAGAAAATCATTAACAATTGATTGCTCCATAACTTATTGTAAACAGATTCTGTGTCTTGTCAACTTCATAAAAAAGAAACACACCGCCTCTTGATAATTCTCTCAAAAAGAGTATAATACGCATGCTGAGTAGGAAACCCCGCCATAACTGCCGAGGTATTCCAACCGGGTGAACAAGGAGAGGATTTTAATGAGAGATTTAATAAAAACGAATAAAATAAAAATTGGCATCATTGGCCTTGGTTATGTTGGTTTGCCCCTGGCTGTAGAGATAGCAAATAAAGGAGCAAAAGTCATTGGCTTTGATATTAGTAAGAAGAGAGTACAACAGATAAATAAGGGTTTATCTGTTATCAGCGACGTTACATCATTCGATTTGAGAAAACTGATCAAGAAGAAAAAAATTAAGGCGACCGCTGATTTTAGACAGTTGAGATCGTGCGACATAATCCTTATCTGCGTACCAACGCCAGTCGATGAAAACAAAGAACCTGATCTTGAACCGGTAATTAGCAGTGCCGTAGAGATCAAGAAAAATATGCGGAAAGGGCAAATGGTCATTCTAAAAAGCACGACCTATCCAGAAACTACGGAAAAAGTTGTCTTACCGATCTTAAATGAAAGTGGTTTCCGAGTCGGTCAGGATTTTTATCTTGCTTTTTGTCCGGAGAGAATCGATCCCGGCAATAAAAGATTCGGAGTTGAGAATACACCTACGGTCATTGGTGGAGTCACCAAGAAATGCACAGAACTGGCAACCCTGTTCTATAGTAAATACATCAGTGAAGTGCACGCGGTCTCATCACCGCGCTGTGCTGAAATGACAAAACTCCTTGAGAACACTTTCAGAAATGTAAATATCGCATTAGTCAATGAATTTGCTCAGCTCTGCGAAAGAATGGGTGGTATTGACATATGGGAAGTCATTGAGGCAGCAAAGAGTAAACCATTTGGCTATATGGCGTTTTATCCAGGCCCGGGTGTGGGCGGGCACTGCATACCGATTGACCCATACTACTTATCATGGAAAGCAAGGGAGTATGATTTCCATACTGTATTTATTGAGCTCTCTGCACGTATCAATGAAGAAATGCCTTATTTTGTCGTCAACAAGATAATGAATGAATTGAGTAAATCCGGTGTCTGCCCGAGCAAAGCAAAAATCCTGCTGCTCGGTATGTCATTCAAAAAAGATATCTCTGACCTGCGGGCTTCACCCGCGCTAAAGGTATATCAAATTATCAAACCAAAGGTTGGGGTGGTCAAGTATAACGACCCTCATGTTCCGTCATTCCACGTTGACCGAAGTATTGTGAAGTCAGTTAAGTTGACTAAAACCGAACTAAAAAAATACGACGCGGTTATAATCCTCACAGATCACTCAGTTTATGACTATGGCTTCATTATCAAGAGCTCTAAACTGATAATTGATACAAGGAATGCGATAAAGAAAAGGCTCAAGAAAGTAAAAAAACTCGGCGCTGGATAAAGTCCGGCTTCCTTCACTATACACTAGGCACTAAGCAGTAAGCACTAATATTGTATTCAGTTAGATCCCTGACATTGATAATACTTACTAGAATTCCTTTTTTCAATAATCTGTAGTGGCAGAATTTACTCTACAACTAGAAAGCAAGTTGAAAACTCCTGAAAAATCGGGGTTATTATAAGTTATACAGGAAAAACCCCTCTCGGCCGCGACCCGCAGGTCGCGACCGGGAGGGGAAATGTTTCTATCTTTTAGACACCTGAATTTTCTAACCGTTTATTATATCCAAAAGTACTTAAGTGTCAAGAGG
>JAUWLY010000281.1 GCA_030613445.1 Candidatus Stahliibacteriota bacterium
ACCTGTTCATCACCTCCATCGCCTCTTTATTCCCTTTGATTTCTCCAAGCGCTTCCTTGATCATCCCCTGCAACTTTTCATCATCAACTTTCTTATCACCGCTGAATGTTAGAATTATGTACGGATCCCATTCATTCTTCAGAATGAATTTTTGAAGATCGGCCGGTTTGAAATTTATAATGCCATTTAGCTCGTTTTCCTTTTTAACATACTCCTGATACTGATTTTTCAAAATGCGTAAATCGTACGCACTGCTGATAAGATTACGGCGCAATCTTTTTATCATGTTGTCGATCGATGCTTCGGTTGAAAAATTCTCCACCAAATCTATTAATTTACCTCTTATCGCACTCATCGTTTCCTTTATCTTGCCACGTGTCGCTAAAATCTTCTCATCTATTTCTTCTTTCTTATTTTTCACTATTTTTGTCTTTTCATATGCCTTCTTCTTGAGCAGCTCAATGATCTCAGTGAGACTATTTTCATCAGGGAAGAAGAAATGCTCCTTGAATATCTCGCGGACATTGTCATTAGTCAAAATCGTCAATCTATCTATTAAATTAAGAACCTTTGTTTTTGTTTTAATATAATAGGTGGTCATAATGCTTTTTGAAATAGCGGTGTACAAATGCTCTGGTAGTCCTTGTTGAAGAAAATTCTTGGTCAATAACTTCATTGTTTCGCCACGGTCACAACGCGGCAAAAGTGGGATTTTCTCATATGTATCTCTGATCAATTTATCATTGACTATGAGGTCTTTGGTCAATGAATTCCTGATGTAGTTGAATAGCTGGTTCACGACAACACCAAAACGTTCAGCGATCACCATCCTGTTTTCAACCGGTGTATCGTAGGTATGCTTGGTCAGAATGTCGCGCAGGAGTTTTCTGTTGACGATTTCAAAAATAAGTATCTTATTACTATCTTTGGCGACAAATCGTTCGTATATCTCAAATACATTCCTGCTGTATCGTTCAAAGAACTTCTCCCATTTGTTGATCATCGATTGGTCGGACAGAAAATCCAGATAAGTAACAACAAACTCTTCTTGCAATGAGAAAATCTTACGACCTAAATACACCAATTCCCTGCCGCCTTTATTTTCAAGTACATCAAGAAACCCATCCGCTTCGACGAATTGTTTTAATACACTAATGTAGCGCTTAAAATTGACCACATCACGGTATGTCTTTGCGAGATTCTTATAATAAGGTGTTTCAAGTATCAATATGTCTTCGAATTCATTTCTCCGCATTGTATTTTTCCTTTGCCGCTATATGTTCTCGGAATGTCTTTGAAAAATGGTGGTGGCCATCTCCTTTTGCAACGAAATAAAGGTAGTCAACATCAGCTGGTTGAATAACGGCCTTTATTGAATTTTCGCCAGGGGAGCAGATTGGACCAGGTGGTAAGCCGGTATGTATATATGTATTGTAATGTGATTCGAATTTTAAATCCCCTTTAGTCAACTTTGTTTTTCTTTGATATTTTTCAGGGTTGGCTATTCGCAAAGCATAAAATACCGTTGCACAAGATTCCAGATGTCGGTTAGTCTTAAGCCTGTTCATGAAAACTTTGGCGATAATCGATCTCTCTTCCTCAACTCTAGCTTCTTTTTCAATGAGTGATGCCATCGTTATTATTTTAAAAACAGAATCGGCGTTGTGGATTTCATATTTCTCAAGATGTCTTTCGAAATTATCGAGCAGCTGTATAATAACATGAGAATCCGTTTGAGCAGGGCTAAATGAGTATGTATCGGGGAAAAGATATCCTTCGAGCGAACTAACTATAAAGCCTAGCTTTTTGATAAAAACTTTGTTAGTGCATAAAGAAATAAAGGAATCTCGATTAACAATACCGTGGCTACCGAGGATATCGGCAATTCCATAAAGCGTCAGTCCCTCTGGAATAGTAACGACAATATCAGAACGACCTCCTTGGGAAAGCTTATTGATGATGTAAAGCGGATTCTTATACTTCTGCAATACATAACTACCAGATTTCAAATCTTTTTCCTTACCTGATATCCTTAACCAAAGGATAAATTCCTCTTTGTCTCGAACCACGCGATGAAGGGCGAGATTTTCGGCGATTTCCCGCGCTGTTGCACCATCCGGTATAGTCACTTCTGTACTACCTAGGTTAATGGGTTGTAGCCAGACAAGAATAATGATGACTAATATTAGGATAGCTAAAGCCGTTCTTTTCATGTCGTGCACGTTGAACATGATCTCAGATATTCATCAAGCATTATTGATGCTGCGACTTGATCGACTAAGTCCTTTTGTTTCTTGACCTTAATTTCTTTCATTATATTCATCGCATATTGGCTCGTAAATCTTTCATCCCATGATTTGATTTCGATATCAGTCATCTTCTTCAACCGTTTTATGAACCTACTTATTTGTTTAGACATTTCAGTCGCTTCCCCTTTGTGGGACAATGGATTGCCAATGATGATGAGTCCAACATCACTTTGTTGAATTATCTCCAAGATCTGTTTGAAGAGTGCTTTCTGAGATTTTACTCTGATGGTTGTCAGGGGTTGAGCTATCACACCCAATGGATCACTTAATGCAATACCGACTCTATTTTCCCCATAATCAATGGCCATGATTCTCATTTCTCTCTCCTATTGCGCCTTTTTGATAAGCAATACCCCACGGCGGATAGAGAAAAGTATAGTGAAATATCATTAGATGTCAATACAAAAACCGTTCCTGAAAGGTTCAGCAGTTGACTTTAGTAGTGATATAAATACAATAACTTATGGTTTACGTCACGATGCTGCGCCCGATAAATTGCATCATCACGTTGGTTTCCGTATGGGTGGGTGCATGGATCGGTTATGGATTTACCTTACCCCCTTCATTGATATTAGCTGGTATGATCGGCTTCACGACTTGCGGTTTTGGCAATCTTATCAATGATTTATATGATATCAAAATCGACAAAATCAATAACCCCCAGCGTCCCTTACCTGCAGGTAAGGCAAACCGGAAACTCGTTGTTATTTTAGCACTATGTTTACTGATTATATCCCTGGTATTTTCCACATCCATTAATATAGCAGTGTTTTTTCTGGTGCTTGGCGTGTCAATTCTGCTTTTTGCCTATGCCGCCTTCCTTAAGAAAACAGCTGTCGCCAATATCATCGTCTCGGCTATCACTGGTTTGAGTTTTATCCTCGGCGGGATCGTGTTGAAGAATCCGGTAAGCGTTTATCCATTTATCTTCTCATTTTTTATCCACATGCCGCGTGAAATTATAAAAGATATCGCCGATATCAAAGGCGATCAAAGAAACAATGTTATCTCGCTCCCCATTGCCTTGGGTATTGAACGGGCGTCAATAATCAGTGGACTCTTCCTCGGCGTATTGTGCATACTCTTACCCCTGCCCTATATCCTTGAAATCCTCTCGGTGAGGTATATGGTTGTCGTGCTTTTCTTTGCCTACCCGGTCATAATCTATTGCTTGATTAAGCTCGTGAAAAAACCTGCAGCTGGCGAATTTTCAAAACTTAGCACGTTTTTGAAATTCGCCATGGCTACTGGTCTCGTGGCAATGATCATATGATTATCAAAATTATCATTCTTGGTATTATCCAGGGGCTTACTGAATTTCTACCGGTCTCAAGTTCAGGCCATCTTGCCATCCTTGAGAATTATTTTGGCATCGCCGATCCAGTAGTCTTGGCAATCTTCTTGCATTTCGGTACTTTTCTTGCAACCCTTGTCTTCTTTTCTAGACCTATCACCGAGTTACTAAAAGGTGTGTTCAAACGTGAGAAACAAAGCGTCAATTATGTCTTGAACATTATTATTGGTTCTATCCCCATCGTTATCTTTGCTTTATTATTGAGAACGCAAATCGAACAAACCTTCAAAGATATGACCCTAGTAAGTATCTTTTTGGGTATAACTGGACTCGTGCTCATTATGACCATGGTTTGCAAAAAGTACAATAAGCGAATCAGTGCCTTTTCTGCACTGGTCATTGGTTTAGCACAGATGTTTGCCCTGTTTCCGGGGATTTCACGGTCTGGTATGACGATCTCAGCTGGTCTATTCTCAAAAGTCAGTCCAGAAGAATCTTTTAAGTTTTCGTTCTTGTTATCCTTACCCGCGATTCTTGGGGCCAATCTTCTGGAACTAAGAAAAATATCAGTAATAGATGACCCGGTCAGTATTTTGATCGGTATGTTTTT